>JAAYEX010000211.1 GCA_012728535.1 Clostridiaceae bacterium
CAGCCACACCTATAGCCTGATAAATGCTGACAATGAGCGCATTTGGGTCAAGTTCCACTTCCGCAGCCAACAGGGTGTTCAAAACCTGACGGACCAGGAAGCGGCCCAGGTTGTCGCCAATGACCGTGAATCCCATCAGCGTGACCTTTATACCGCAATTGAAAAAGGCGACTTCCCCAAATGGACCATGTTTGTTCAGTTAATGACCGAGGATGAGGCCAGACAGCTGCCTTACAACCCCTTCGACCTGACCAAGATGTGGTTCAAGAAGGACTTCCCCTTGATCGAAGTCGGCGAGCTTGTGCTCAACCGTAACCCCGACAACTATTATGCAGACGTCGAGCAGTCAGCTTTTAATCCGGCCAACAATGTCCCCGGAATCGGCTACTCACCCGACCGCATGCTGCAGACCAGGCTTTTCGCCTACGGTGACGCCCAGCGCTACCGCCTCGGCGTCAACCACCATCAGATCCCGGTCAACGCCCCACTTGGCGTTGAGCATCCCCATAGCTACCACCGTGACGGCCTGATGCGCGTCGACGGCAATATGGGCAGCGAGCTGCACTACGAGCCGAACAGCTATGGCAACTGGACTGACCGGCACAAGGAAGCCGAACCCATCCAGGAAGGCGGCGACGTCTATCAGTACGACTTCCGTGAAGATGACCACGATTACTATAGCCAGCCGGGCATGCTTTTCCGCGCTATGACACCCGAGCAGAAGCTGGTGCTTTTCGAAAACACGGCTCGCAATATGGGCGACTCTACACTGCAGATCAAGCATCGCCACATCATCCACACCTATATGGCCGATCCTGATTATGGAAAAGGCGTAGCCGAAGCTTTGGGCATTGACATCAACGACGTAGATCTCAGCCCCATGCCCTCCGACAGCCACGAGGCCTGGATAAAGGACAAGGAGCGCAATGCGCATCTTAACACTCCGACCGAGCCTGCCAACCCCGAATCTGCCAAAGATTTGCCGGCGGAAGGCCGCGACACCAACGCCGCCGATCCCACCAGCCTCTACAGCTGGGAAGATGATCCACAGGTACTCTAGTGCACACTTTGGTACCAAACTTGGTGCCAGGTACGATTCTATGCACAAGGTTATGTAAGATATGTTTGGGTAAATCTTGACGAACTACCCTCGAGGCAGCGGAATCCCCGCTGCCTCTTCTTTTTGGAAATCATTTCCAACCCATGACTTATCTCCTGAAAGGCTATAGACTGAAAGTAAGGAGGTAATCGCAATGGACACTGTTTCTTATGTTCTGCTGGCATTGACAGCGCTAATGAGTGCCACATTCGTCTCCCTGTCAAAAGGGCAGGTGACCCTGAAATCTCTGGTTTTCAAAGCCATCTCCAGTTTCCTGTTCACACTCCTGGGCCTTTACGCAGGCTTCCTCAACGGGCTAAGCCACGGCTCGCTTTTATTTGTCATCGGGCTCATCGCCAGTTGTTTCGGAGACGTCATTCTGGCACTCCCTGAATGGCCTGTACTGGATGAAAAAAAGAATAGCCTGATTGTCTTTGGTGGCTTTTTCTTTGCCACCGCCCACACCGCTTATTACATAGGCATGATCGTCATCTTCGGCTGGTCCTGGTGGACCTTGCCGGCCGCAGTCGTCTTCGCCGCGATCTTCTATTTTTTCAACAAAATAGTGGTAAAAATCGATTATGGAAAATTGACACCCGGCATTTTCAGCTATGCCTTCTTCGTCTCCCTGGTCCTCTGCCAGGGCCTCTATGCAATCGCTGCACGAGCATTTGACACCTACTCCATTCTTATCGCCGTCGGCTTTTTCCTCTTCTACATCTCCGACGTCGTCCTGATGCAGATTTATTTCGGTGAAAAGGAAAGCACGACGAAAGCCTACAAGTACAACCTCAGCTTCTACTACGCAGCACAAATCCTGCTGGCGACATCACTCTATTTCATCTAATAGCCTGATTGTTCATTGAAAAAACCACAGCACAGCCAAAGAGGCAGCGGTAGCATCACGCCGTTGCCTCTTCTGCAAAGTTTGGTGCCACAAAGTTTGGTGCCAGGCACGATTCTATGCAGCAAAGTTTGGTGCCAGGCACGTTTCTATGCAGCAAAGTTTGGTGCCAGGCACGTTTCTATGCAGAGTGGCATCTGTTTTCGGTGCAAGGGACACTCCTGCAGCCATGCAAAGTGCTATAATTGGCAAAGTGGCCGGCACAGCTTGGCTAGAAGATTTCGCCGGCTACTGAGTTTTGTTTTTTTAGAAAAAGGAGTTTCAATATGCCCCAGGATTGTGATAATAATTGCGCCGGCTGCGCCCAGGATTGCAGCGACCGCACTGAACAACAAATAGATTTTACTGCCCATCTGCACCCGCAAAGCAGTGTTAAAAAGTTGATCGCCGTGATGAGCGGTAAGGGCGGGGTCGGCAAGTCCCTTGTCTCTTCCCTGCTGGCTGTCGGCATGATGAAGAAGGGCTACCACGTAGCTATTCTCGATGCGGACGTTACCGGTCCTTCGATTCCGAAATCTTTTGGCCTCACGCGCAAGGCGACCGGCGGCAGAAATGGCATTCATCCGGTCCAAAGCAAGGCCGGCATAGATATCATGTCGCTCAATCTGCTTTTGCAAAACGACACTGACCCCGTCGTCTGGCGTGGCCCCATCATCGGTGGCACGGTCAAGCAATTTTGGACGGATGTGATTTGGGAAGACGTTGACTACATGTTCATTGACATGCCTCCGGGTACTGGCGACGTCCCCCTTACTATCTACCAGTCACTTCCGGTCGACGGTGTCGTCGTGGTTACTTCCCCTCAGGAGTTGGTTTCCATGGTAGTGGCTAAATCCGTCAAAATGGCGGAGATGATGAATATCCCGGTCTTGGGTGTGGTGGAAAACATGTCCTACTTCAAAGCTCCCGATACCGGGACTGAGTATAAAATCTTTGGCGACAGCCATATCGAGGAAACAGCTGACAATCTCGGACTCGAAGTCCTGGCGCGGATTCCGATCGATCCCGACCTGAGTGCTGCCGTTGACCGTGGAGAGATTGAATCAGTTGATCCTGTCTGGCTCGAAGACCTGTTGAAGGCGATTGAATAGTCAGAAGCCGATCCATCGTTTTTTAATCAACAAAAAAGGAGTCTCGCGACTCCTTTTTTCATTCTCTACTAGCAGCTCTGCATCATTTTGTACCTGGCACCAAATTATGCAGCAGACCTTGCAGCCGGCTAATTTCTGGTTAAAAACATTTCACCGACTACGACAATCGGCCGGCATTCAAAATGAAAAGTTTCCCAGTATCCAGTCATTTTAATTTTCAGCTCCTGAACCTCTGTGACATCGATTTCAAAACTTTCAGCATCGTTGGTATCTCCTGTTATTCGAGTTGAAAACAACAAACTACCATCTCCAAATATCTCGACTCTCCCTGACCCGGTGCTCCAGTCACCTCCGAAATGATGTGTGATATAGGGCCTGTACACAATACCGCTTAGTTTTGTATATTCACGATTCAAGGGATATATTACGTAATCACCGTCACCTTTATCAGACGAACTTCTGCTCCAAGCCTTTTCATAGATATATATCAATGTGGAATCTTTATACTCTGTTTCCTTCACATCACGTGAAATCTCCGGGTTGATGGTTCCTACACAGATCTTTCCGTTTTTTTCTGTATACTCAAGCGAAACGAGGTCAACCGGAATATGCCACTCGTAATGCTCCAGCTTGGCCGCCAATTCGGGATCCTCCCCCAAATCCAGGACCGCCGACTTTAGAACGGCCACCGCCCCGGCATAGTCCGATCCCTGCAAAAACACTGCCTCAGCTTCTTCGATCGCGTCCTGAATACAACCGCTTCTGACCGCTACATATTTGGCAGTCATTTCAGGCGAAAGCGCAGTGTAGCCGTTGGTCTTGGCTTCGTTATAAGCCTTCACAAGGGACAGGCCATCGCCTGACTCGACAAGTCCTTCAAATCTTTTTGCAAAAACTTCCGTATGAAACCTGCAAAAGAACTCATCAAAACCCTCCATTTCACCCAGGATAGTCTGAGCTTCTGAAATCAGCGCCACGGCTCCGCTGTAGTC
>JAAYEX010000212.1 GCA_012728535.1 Clostridiaceae bacterium
GCGATCTCATCGTTCCTGATGGCAACACGCAGCTGCTGGCCAATGACAAGGTTGTTATGATTCAGCTGCCAAAGACTGATGAACTGGTAGATGCTGAACCGCCTGAACAGGAATAGCCGGATTCTAATCAGCAAAAGCCTGAAAAATAAGGAGCTTATTGTTTATGAATACCGTGAATTATCCCAGGCCTATTGTGGCAGCAGTTCAAGCTGCACCGGCATATTTTGACGTAAATAAGTGCATCTCCCGGCTGCGGCATTACACTACCAGGGCCAAGGAATCCGGTGCAAGTCTTGTTGTTTTTTCCGAATCCTTTATTTCCGGTTTTCCTTCCTGGGTTCATATGCTGGCACCCTTAGATCAGCACGATCTTTTCAAAAAGTTTGCACAAAATTCCATCGAGATCCCGGGTCCCGCCTTTCAACAGTTGCAGGAAATAGCGAGAGACAATCAAGTTTTTCTTTCAGTTGGAGTAACCGAAAAAGCTCCGAAACAGAGTCTGGGCGTCTTATGGAATACAAATTTAATCTTTGACCCGGATGGTAACCTAATCGCGCGCCATCAAAAATTACTGCCCACCTGGTCCGAAAAACTGATCTGGTCTTTTGGCGATGGCTCAACCCTAAATGTCCATGATACGGAAATAGGCCGCATCGGAGCTCTGATCTGCGGGGAAAACACCAATTCGCTTGCTAAATATGCCCTTATTTCTCAGGGTGAGCAGATTCATATCTCTACATATCCGGCATGTTTTCCTAGCTCGCGAAATCCGTCAAAAGCTCAGGACTACTCAGACACGTTAATGGTCAGAGCATGTTCAATGTCTTATGAGGGCAAGGTGTTTACAGTAGTGTCATCTCAGGCTTTGGATGCCGAAGGATATGAGATCTTATCAGATGGAAGAAAAGATTTACGCGACTTGCTTGATAAACTTACTTTCGGAGCTTCCTTTATTGTCTCACCGTCAGGAGTCGTCATCAGTGACATCATTAAAGACAATCAGGAAGGAATCACTTTCGCTGAATGTGATCTTTCTGCAATTGTCACTGCTAAGTCTATTCATGATATAGCGGGAAACTACCAGAGAAATGATATTTTTAAATTTGAAATAAACAAAACAGTGCTCAATCCTGTAAGCATCCGAGGGGATAATTCAACCGAGCAAGGTGAAGAGTTTTATCCTTATCTTTTGCCTGAGGATGAAGCTGACGACTTATAAGTTGATGTAATTATCTTTCATTTGATGTAATATTTTATTGGAAGGGTCACTTATGCGCAGGACATTTCTTATTTGGTTGTTAGTTTTCATGCTTATTGGCTTTCTAGCTACCTTTGCTATTTCTTTTTATGTCCAAACAGAGCAAGCAGAAGAAAATGGACATTCGCTAATCCAATTACGCATCGAAGATGTCAAGCAACAGCTGGATATCAACATGCGCAATCTGGAAGAGATCCGCACAGAATCGGATATGAATGCCTTAGCTAAAGTCTGGGCTTTGGCTAAAATGGTCGAGCTTAACCCTGACATCATTTTTTTCGGTGAAGTTTTAGAA
>JAAYEX010000213.1 GCA_012728535.1 Clostridiaceae bacterium
GAGCCACACCGGGCAGTCCATCGACAGGTGTATTGTCAAATACTTCTTCGCGGGCTGCTTCCTTGCTGACAGTAAGACCGGCCAGATGCTCTGCAATTGCCATTGATGACTTCCTGATGTCATTGTCATATTCAGATGATGACTTATCTTCATACACCTCGAAATTGAGGATCAGGTTAATGGTATCTGCGAAAGGTGTGTAGTGTTTATAAAAGCCGCTGGTTTGAATAATGGCATCGCGCGGATAAAGAAGTCCGCTGGATGCACTGCTCTCATCCCAGGGCAGTGCAGCGCACTGCATCACTGAAAAGCCGTCTAGCAAGTTCGTTACACCATTCCCAACTGTGTATGGATAATTAAGGATTCCGGGATATTCTCCTCCACCCCAGTCCAAAGGCGTTTCAACTTTAATCATGGGTTGAATCGTATCAAGAACATGGATTATCCGGGCATTTTCCCCGGGTCTGTATACTTCAAACCACAGCTTTGATATGTTCTTGCAATGAGGTTTTGCAATCTCAATTAATTCATCATAATTTACTGTAAGAACACCATCGTTATAAGAACACTTATCACCCTCTTCAACTTCTGTTACCGGGTAATATCTTCTGGTTAATTTCATTGACATTTATGCACCCTCCTCACTATCGCCTTCGCCTTTTCTTACAGAGAAAACTGTAGGCGCATCAATAGGTGTCTTCATAACATCGACTGACTTTTCGAGTATACGAATACGATAAGCCTCTTCACGGTCCGGAGGTAAGCTCGGATCGCCTGAAGGGTAGGTGAAGTCTCCACCGATTATTATTCTGTTTGAGCCTACGGATTCCGCAATCGACATGAATGCGTTGATGTGAACATTGGGGATGCCTGCTTTGTCTAATTCCTTACTTATTGTAGCACCGCTACGTGTACAGGTTCCTCAGGTGGATGTCAGGAATACCGCCTGAACTCCGTCAGCAATAAATTGCTGTGCCATTGCAGATCCCAGCTGCTGAGACATACCGACATTGGTTCCGATTCCACTGGTTGACAGGAAATACGGAGCGACACTTCCGATTATTCCGCGCTTCTCTAAATCTTTGGCTGCTGTATAAGGTACCAGGCGCTGTGGATCCTCATTAACAGCAGTGGTGTCATAGCCACCATGAATTGACTCATAGTATTTTTTGTTAAAGGTTTCAACATCAATATCGTATGAACCATAAGAGTCTGCAGCATACATTTTAATTTTGTCGGGGTTGCCCTTGGGAACAAGTCCGCCCGTAGTAACAAAACCGAACTTAAGCTTGGATGCATCCTGAATAGCAGGCGCTGCCGCCACTTGTTTTTCCTTACGCAAAGGAACCTCAGTTATATAGGGTTTGTCGTTCAGTTTGTTGAGCAACATGGATACAACACGATAAGCAGCACTGTGTTCATCAACTTCATTGATCCGGATGCCTGTTTCTATATACCGGTCTACTTTGGCAGGTGCAAGTGCTTCGCCTTTTGCCAGTTTCAATGCCAAATTGGCAAACTGAGGCAATGATTTGCGCATACCGCCTGCTGTTTCAGTACTTACTGCAATAAGAACTTTACCCAAAAACATTTCTACTGCAGGATTGGTGGGAAACATGCTGGTCACTACCGGTATATCCAGTTCTGTTGCAATAAGTTCGCAGACCCGTCCGCATGCCACACCATAGCGACCGGCATTAAAGGCAGGTCCGGCAAGGAACACGTCAGCTTCGGCATCACGAACAGCTGCCACAATCTCATCTTTGACAAGTTCGTAATTATCGTCCAGGTTGATGAAGTTATCTCCGGCTGAGATAGTCTTAACAATTTCCATCTCATCCTTCCAGATACCTTGCAAGCCTATGCCAGGACCTTTGGCTTCATTATCAATCTCTAATCCGCTATGTGCCATATCTTCACCACCGCGACCTGCGTAAAATTGGTTCAGATATAAGACAGCTTTTAATCTACTCATCTTATTCTCCTTTATAGACTTATACAGGTGGCTGGTTGCCATCATTCAGATCGACAAAAACTGTTTTGCTGATCATGTACTTGTGTATGCCTGCAACACCTATTCCGCTTTGTTTCCAGCCGGTTCCCGGTGAATCAAGAATTGCCGAGCTGAAATAAGAATTCACATAAATCTGGCCACCCTTCATTTTCTGGGCTACCCTGTGTGCTCTCTTAATGTCTTTGGAGAATACTCCGCCTGCAAGACCATACTTAGTCATATTTGCCAACGCAATAGCCTCTTCTTCAGTATCAAAAGGAGTAACACTGCCGACAGGTCCAAAAATTTCTTCGTTAAAAATTGTCATGTCCGGGGTAACATCTGCAAAGATTGTGGGAGGAACATAATTCCCCTTTTGAAGTTCGGCATCCTGATAAGGTTCTCCGCCTGCGATAAGGCGACCACCTTCTTTTTTAGCAATATCAATATAGTTCCAGAC
>JAAYEX010000214.1 GCA_012728535.1 Clostridiaceae bacterium
ATGTCGAGGGGATGGCCTTTTGTTAAGAGATCCAGTTCTTTATAGTCCATTTTATATAGCTCCTAACATTGTGGTCGCCAGTCCAAAGAACACCAGCAGGCTGCTCAAGTCAGCCAGGGTAGTTATGAAAGGGCCGGAAGCAACAGCCGGGTCAAAACCGAGTTTATTGATACCTACAGGAATCAGGACTCCCAGAATCGGAGAGATTATTACAGTAACCCACAGCGACAAGCCAACCACAATAGCCAGGGTCAGGGGCTGCGCTGAATTCATTTGTATGGCTAGGAAATAAGCGATTACAAAGGCTGAAGCCCCCATGATGAGACCGGTAAAAACACCGGTAAGAACTTCCTTTACACCATTTTTAAGCGCTTTTTGAGGGTTCTTGGTTAGTATTCTCAAAGTAACAGCCAGGGTCTGGGTGGCAACATCACCGGCTGCATCAAGAATCAGGCGTTGAAAGAAGGCCAGAACTGCGACAGCAACCAGGACTTCCTCAAAGAAAGTTGTAATGTAGGCAATGGGAATAGATAAGACCAGAAGAATCAACAGCCAGGGCAGTCGCTTAAGGGCTGACCTTGTGTAATGTTCTTCCTCCCTAGCCTCAGGTAAGGCTGATAATTTCTCGTAGTCTTCTGTGGCTTCTTCATGATAGGCATCCAAGGCGTCATCCATCATAACCATGCCAAGCAAAAGCTTGGATTGGTTACAAACAGGCATTTCAAAGGCCGAGTAATCTCTCATCTTATGGATCGTTTTTTCCATAGGGTCGGTGTCAAGGACACAAGGATAGTCTTCCATGATGCCTTCGATCAATTGAGGTGATTTGGTTTTGATTAGTTTCTTTAGTGCGACTGTACCTAAAAACCGTCCCTCGTCATCGACTACAAAGAGACGGCTGATCGTTTCCACTTCATTAGCCTTGGAAATAACAATTTTGGTAGCTGTCTTCACATCCATATCCGGCCTTATGCTGACAAAATCAGTGGTCATATGAGCCCCTGATTCATCTTCGTCATAGCTGAGCAGCCGGCTTATTGTGTCGTGAGATTCCAGTTTTTCAAGAATATCTTCTTTGTCCGGCTCATCCATTTCTGACAAGAGATCACGGGCATCATCAGGCTCCATAAGATCAATCAGCTCTGCCTGACGGGCATGATCCAGTTCATCCAAAAACTCAAGGGCTATCTCAGGCTCCAGATAAGTAAACATCTCAGCCAGCTGCTGGCTTGACAGACGTGACATCCAAACATGCCGCTCGTCCGCATCCCACTTTAAGAATTGCTCCGCCAGATCGTGTGGGTGCATATTTTGGAGAGTCTCTAAATCGATCTTCTTCATATTTTCTTCCATTTTTTCCATATGCCCCTCCGGTCTGAATCTTTGTTCCGGCAATAGACGGCATAGCTAATTGTCCGTCTACCCTACGCCAAATTGTTCAGGCTATTGCTTTTTCATAAGAAATACTAACACTCTAATAATAGTTTATTCTACATAATATTTGTGGTTTTTAAGATTGCTTTGATCTACAATAATCCCGACCTTTGCTTTTGATGCTTGCCGGCAAAGAAATTGAACTAGAATACAGGCTTCAGTTTGAGAAAAAAATGACTTTGGAAGTTGCGGAATGTCGTTCGGAAAGATTTTAGATACACTTTTGTTTGGACCCCTGCGTCTCTTGTTTGAGTTTATCTTTGGTCAGACATACGCCCTCACAGGTGCAGCCGGCTGGGCTATCTTACTGATGAGTCTTGTAATGAACCTTCTCCTTTTCCCCCTTTACAGGCGTGTGGATAAAATCCGCGAAGAAAATCAAAAAATGGAGCGTGAACTGCAGCCGGGCGTAAATCATATTAAAGAGACCTTTTCCGGGCAAGAGCGGCTTATGATGCTGCAAACCTACTATCGTCAAAACAATTATAAACAAAGCTATGCTCTGCGCGGCACGCTTTCTCTGGCCCTTGAGCTTCCCTTTTTCATCGCGGCATATCAGTTCCTTTCAAGGCTAAATTTGCTTCAAGGTTTGAGCTTTGGGACAATTGCGGATCTTTCAGCTCCGGACGGCCTGTTACAGGCAGGAAGCTGGCAAATCAACCTTCTGCCACTGCTAATGACGGCCTTTAATGTACTTTCAGGGGCAGTTTTCTCCCGCGAGTCAAGCAATAAGGTAAAAATCCAGCTTTATGCTATGGCTGCCTTCTTCCTGATCTTCCTTTACAATTCGCCTTCGGCTCTGATGCTGTACTGGACCTTCAATAACTTTCTTTCGCTTGTAAAAAACCTGTTAACAAAGAAGTTCACCGGCAAGCAAGCTGAAAAAAAGCATGCACGTGGTCATCTTCCTCTACCCTACGGGCAGATTTTTGTCGTGGCGGCCATCTTTTTGACGCTGCTGATCGGAGTCCTGATTCCGTCTGCTTTCATCTCCGCCTCGCCGGAAGAATATATCGATATTTATCATTACGAGCATCCTGCTCTTTATGTGCTAAGTAGTTTTTTGCTGGCAGCCGGAGTCTTCCTGATTTGGTTGCCGGTCTTCTACAAACTTATGTCTGATCGCAGCAAGCGCGCCTTCGCCCGAATCCTCTTTATTGTGGCAGGATTGGCACTGGCAAACTATATGTTCTTTGGCCGACATTTAGGCATAATTTCATCTGCTTTGCAGTACGACGGCGGGATGTCCTTCCGGTTGCAGGAAACCCTTATGAATATTTTAGTTTTAATTGTGCTGACGCTACTACTGGTCCTACTTCCGCGCTTGATCTCCAAACGTGTAATTGCGATAATGCTTGTCGCTTCTCTGGCATTGGGCGGTATGTCGGCCTTTAACCTCTTTAAGATTAAGACAGTTGTAGAAGGCATTGATCTTTCTTCACAAGGTATAGGTACAGATCTTGAACAAACACCAGCCCATTTTAACTTGAGTAAAACAGGGCAGAATGTTGTGGTTATGATGTTCGATCGGGCCATGGGTACAATGCTCCCTTATATTTTCAACGAAAAACCTGAGCTAGAAGAACAGTTTGCCGGTTTCACCTATTATCCAAACACTATTTCTTTTGGTAATTCAACAAATTTCGGTGTGCCTCCGCTTCTGGGTGGCTATGAATATACACCTGTTGCGATGAATATCCGCGATGAGGAAAAGCTGAAAGACAAGCATAATGAAGCTTTAAAGCTGATGCCCGTAGTTTTCTCTGAACATGACTATGACGTAACGGTCTGCGATCCGCCTTATGCCAATTACAAATGGATGTCGGACCTGAGCATATTTGACGGTTATCCTGAAATTAGTACATATTTAACTAAGGGCAAATTTGATCCGGACCAAGGTGATGCTGAATTAAAACGCAATCATCGCAACTTCTTTATTTTCTCATTGATAAAAACGATGCCGGTAGCCATACAGCCCTTGTTCTATGATTATGGTAATTATCTGGAACTGCCTCAGTCTCCGGGAGCTGCGGTTTACAGTGTGCAAACAAGCTTTTCCTCATCCACTGCCAGAGGCTTTCGCAAAGCCTTTATGCAATCCTATGATGTCCTGGATAATCTTTCTTCAATGACCAAAATTGCAAAAGAAGAAGACAACACTTTTCTTTTTCTTTGCAATGATCTGACGCATGAGCCCATGTTGCTGCAAACTCCGGACTATCTTCCGGCATCGCATGTGGATAACAAGGACTATGATGCAGACCACAGTTCTCGCTTTTATAATAAAGAGAATGGCCGTGAACTGATAACAGACTCTATTAGTCAAATGAGTCATTATCATGCCAACATGGCGATGATGCTACAGTTAGGTCAGTGGTTTAACGATCTTCGCAGCCTGGGTGTTTACGATAATACCAGGATCATCATTGCTTCAGATCACGGACGTGACTTACAACAACTTGAAGAGCTGATACTTGATTATCCGGATGGCGGCACCATTGACCTGGAGTCCTACACACCCCTGCTTTTAGTCAAGGATTTCAATTCTAAAGAGTTTAGCATTTCCGACGAGTTTATGACCCAGGCAGATGTTCCGAGTCTGGCGTTTTCCGGCCTGATTGATAAAGCGATCAATCCCTTTACGGGCAAGGAAATCAATAATGATGAAAAGTACCTGCACGATCAGTACATTATTCTTTCAAATATTTGGCAGGTAGACATTAATAACGGCAATACTTTCCTGCCATCGGAATGGGCCAGCGTGAAAGATGATATCTGGCAGCCCGGCAACTGGTCTTTTTATCCTTATGATATCGTGCTGAAAGAGCATAAGATTGCTTAGGGATGAGCAGCAGTCCTACCTTTTTCGTCAATTAAAAGCAGGGCTATTAAATACACAATATCATCACGGAAAGAATAATCTAATCCCGCAGTTTTACAAAGCTCTCCGACATCAATCCCGAAGGCTGAGAGTGATTCCATCTTTATTTCGGGCTTTATGCAAGGCTCAGGATAGCTGCATGACTCACAAAACACACAGCCGCCGCTTGTCAGCGGCAGTATCTTTATGAAATCCTCTTTTACAAATTCAACGAAGTCCTTGAATCGAAAATTATGCTCCTCATTTATAGCCTGAAATCTTTCGACTGCAAGAGGAGCTTCCACTTTGCTGATTGATTGCAGGAGAAATCCCCGGTCGAAACCCTGCACTCTGCTTGCACATTCGGCCAATGTTCCGCAAGCAGGGGGACACACCCAATTCTCCCCATGTAAGCGGCATTGTTCAGGCGTACAGTAAGCTCTTAAGTCAGCCCTGCATTCAAGGGACAAGTCTTCCAGGTATTTTACTTCCGAAAACCCCAGCTCCAGTGCTTTGTCAAAGTAATTTCTCATAGTATCTCAAACTCAACAATTCATCTCCTGCACAAAGCTTGTCACAAGCTGTTATTATAACAAAGGACATATAAGATAGATCCCGAATCTATCGCTGCGCTTTGGGCTTAGCACAGTGCCACGGAATTTATAAGAAAAAAATGAGCAGGAGGCAAGGCAATGGTAGTGGTTATATTCGAAGTCGAGATTAACGAACGTTTTATGGACCAATATCTTTCTCTTGCAGCCGGCTTAAAAGACCTGCTGCAAGCAGCCGATGGTTTCATCCGTGCTGAGCGGTTCACCAGCCTGGCTAACGAAGGAAAGATACTGAGCCTGTCTGTTTGGGAAAGTGAAGAGGCGGTCAGTCGTTGGCGTCAACTTGCCGAACACCGCCACAGCCAGCAACAGGGGCGCGAGACCATGTTCAAAAGTTTCCGCATAACTGTTGCGTCGAAACTTCGCACCTATACAATGGACGAAAGAGACGAAGCCCCGCAGGATTCAAACGAATTTTTCTCTAAGTAAAAACAGAGAGCTAGGTAAATTTGAGATATTTGTATCTACGCTATTAAGTTACTG
>JAAYEX010000215.1 GCA_012728535.1 Clostridiaceae bacterium
GGGGAAAGCCCTTTACTTGCGTCATCATTCGCTCGAGGGCTTTCTGACTCGGTGAATCTGAAAATATCATCGTCTTGCTCCTTTGTCTGTGAAATAAAAAAAGAGCCAACCGTTTCTTTTCAAAACGATTGGCTCCGATGGCAACAAAAAACGGCAGGTAGTATCTGTTACTGTCTGCCGTCCTTGTACTGTATTCAGTTGTTACTTGGGTTCGTATCTATCTTCAAAGGGGAAAAGCCGTTTTTACATCTACGAATTTGAAACTTTGAAAAACGGTGTTTGGGCAGCAAAAAAGCCCGATAAAATCGGGCTTTTTGCCGGGTACATCTTTTTCGTACCCTTTTGATGGTGGAGACGAGGGGAGTCGAACCCCTGTCCGAAATCGCTTCTATTGGAAATTCTCCGGGTGCAGCCTATGCTTAATTTTCACAAGCCTGCTGAGCACAGGCATCATAACAGAACTTGCTAGCTCTAAATTCGCAGTCAGCGGTCGAGCAGACGCCGACTGGGAGCTTCGTTTAACCTGCTACGAAGGAAGGTCTGTCTAATGACGTTCTTCTACAGGCGACAGAATCCTATAGAGAACGAGAGCCGCTTATGCAGCTGCTAATGCCGGTTGTTTATTGGCAATTAAAAATTTTTCCCGTTTTTTAAAGAGGCCAACGAGAATCCTCTACCCGCTATCCCAACTTCGACAACCCCGTCGAAACCAGTGCGTCCCCATATGAAATTATCAAATACCTTCTTCGTTCGAACTCATTTCGAACTCTTGTTTGCTATTTTAGCATATTTCAATATATCCTGCCAGAACTGCGCCAAGTGTAACGCTGGTGCAGAGATCTAATAGTCACGTTTTATACGGCGCTCTATGTCGCGTTCAACCTCTCGATCGCGAATACTTTGTCGCTTGTCATACAGCTTCTTACCACGAGCAACTGCAATCTCCAGCTTCACTTTTCCACGTACAAAATACGCTTTTGTCGGCACCAGGGTCATCCCCTTCTGCTGCACAGACGCATCCAGCTTTCTTATCTGTGACTTGTGAACTAAAAGCTTCTTATCCCTCATGGGATTGTGGTTGAATTGGTTGCCCTGTTCATATGGGGCGATGTGCGCCCCCACAAGGAAGAGTTCACCGTTTCTAACAACAACGTAAGACTCACTTAGGCTGAAACCACCCTGACGGATTGACTTAACCTCAGTTCCCTTCAGAACTATTCCTGCCTCCAGTGTCTCTAAAATATCGTACTCAAAACGAACCTTACGGTTGTTTATTATCATTTTACTTTTTTTATTTTCTTTCATAATCATCATCTCAAATCCGGTTCTGGATTATAACAGGTATTTAACTTTGCGTAAAGTACTCCAAATCCAAAACTGAAGTAGCATCCTGCTCAGCTCCGGCTTTTCTGCCCTTCTTCCAAGCATAATAGCCGGCAGAGGCAACCATGGCCGCATTATCTGTACAGAGCGACATCTGCGGTACAACAAGCTTTAATCCTTTTTCCAAGCTCATCTCTCCGACCATTTCCCTTAGCCTGGAATTAGCTGAAACGCCTCCTGCCAAAGCTATAGTGTCGTAAGTGGTTCGGTCAACGGCATCTTCCAGGTGGTTAACCAGTGTTTTCACCACAGCTTCCTGAAAAGTAGCGGCAAAGTCTTCTACTGAACATAAATCTGTCCAGGGAATGCCCTGTTTATTTGCTTGGCGTTTAAAGCGGTCCAGTTGCTGGATTGCAGCTGTCTTCAGACCGCTGAAGGAAAAGTCCAGTGAATCTGCTATGCGCGGCTGTGGCAGTGTGAAGGCGCTCCTGTCCCCTCCCCGCGCTGCCTTGTCAATTAAAGGACCACCGGGGTAACCAAGACCCAATACACGGGCTACTTTGTCAAAAGCCTCACCCGGAGCGTCATCCCTGGTTTTTGCTATGATCCGGAATTCATTATAGTCATCTACCGCTACCAAATGTGAGTGGCCTCCTGAGACAACCAGACAAAGAAACGGCGGTTCCAGCTCTTTGTCCGACAAGTAAACTGAAGCTATGTGACCTTCAATGTGATGTACCGGAACCAGGGCTTTGCCAATAGCAGCGGCGTAAGACTTGGCAAAAGAAACACCTACCAACAGGGCACCCACAAGACCCGGGCCTACCGTAACAGCAACTGCACTTAGATCAGCTGCAGTAATCTTTGCTTCCTCCAAGGCCTGGTCAACTACAGGTACAATTGTCTTAAGATGTTCGCGTGAAGCAATCTCCGGGACTACTCCTCCATAAAGAGCATGTACATCAATTTGTGATGCAATCTTGCTACTTATAATATGACGGCCCGAATCAACAACAGCGGCCGCGGTTTCATCACAAGAAGTCTCTATTCCTAAAATGTAATTCTTATCATTATCCATAGGCATAAGTTTATCAGATTCTGTATCACAAGCTGCATGAATCTGATAAACTTATGCCTAGAAAAGGAACCCTACATGGCTGATATATATCTAACCGGTAATAATCGCAGTAAAAAAGCTAAGGTGCGAAAAGTATTGATAGTACTGATCGCATTGATCTCGTTAATGGCGTTAGTGTTAGTCGCTATTGCCATCAGCTCCTTTGTAAAAGCCAGTCAGATTATGGAGGAAAAAGGCAGTGAACTTTCTCCTTTCGCTGCTAACCTGCTTCCTGACTACTCAAACGTCGTCTTCCAGACTTTGGATGGGCAATTGAATCTTCGCGGTTGGTGGATTAATGCACAGAGTGAAAAGGCGTTGGCTACTGTTATTCTGGTGCATGGTCAGGGAATGAATCGCCTGCCTTATGGCTTGAACACTGTAGACCTGCTGGATGAGCTTAGTGCAACCGGCGTATCTGTTCTTACCTTTGACTTGCGCAGCAGCGCTGAGTCTGACGGAAGTCTGGCTTCCTTTGGCTATATGGAATCTGACGATGTTCTGGCCGCTTTAGCATATGTGGAAGCATTAGCCCCTGAACGGCCCATCATTTTATATGGCTTTGGTACCGGCACCACTGCTGTCTTTCGAGCTATGCTTAAATTGGAAGAGGTATATTCTCCGGACGAAAACAATAATACCGTTAAAGATAGTGTACTACCCCACCCGGAAAGAATATCAGCTTTGATACTGGATACACCTGCCCGTTCCAGCGATGACTTTATCGCAGCAATAATGGCCGGCGAAGAAAGGCCGGGACGTTATTTTTTCCCTTCTACAGTACCCTTAGCTATTCGACTATCGTCCGGTAACAAGGATAAACAAGACTATTTAAACTACTTGTCCCAACTGACAATTCCTATTTTGCTCCTAGGTCATGAAACAGATAACTTTTTGCCGGAAAAGGCTTATCTGTCTTTATGGACTGAACGTGAGAGAATACATCCTGCTCTGACTCAGACCTTCAAAGCAAAAGGAGCCGGTCATCTTACAGCCTTTCCAAGTGAAAGCAGGGGCTACTCTCAAGCCATTGTTGATTTCATCAATAATTGGTTCTAATTCTAGCCGGGATTATATCAAGAATGTCCGCTTGAGCCGAAACCACCGCCACGATTCAAGCCTATTTCCGAGACCTTATCAACCGGTACAAATTCCGGATGTATCACTTTTGCAAACACCAGTTGTGCAATCCGATCACCGTCTTCGATGTAAATGCTGCCGACAGGATGTCCGCCTTCATCAAGATACAAAGTGTGGTCACTTACGCCAAAGGGAAGATGCTGACCGGTTTTTTTTCTAAAATACTCGCTGAATTGAATGGGTCTGTACTCCTGATGCAATTTCGTTGCAAGTTCAGGGTCTTTTACTAAAATAGAGCCGTCAAAATAAAGTGAATTGGTGTTTTCTGCGATAATGCAGATCTCATCCCGAAAATCCGAATCGATAGTTCCCGGAGTATTCGGAATACGCAACGAAGTTCTTAGAGATAGTCCGCTTCTCGGTCGCACTTGTGCTTCAATGTCCTCAGGCATAGCCAAACGAATGCCACAAGGAATCAACACTGTCTCTCCGGGTTCTATAACCAGAGAAATACGAGATCTCAAATCAAAGCCTGCAGAACCTACAGAAGCTGATATAGGGATCAGCCTCTCTTCCCCCTCTACATAAACTGTAATTTCTTCCTTATTCATCTTCCTTTTTCCAGTGAAGTAGGGCCATTGCCCTTATTTTCTTTTATATCTTCATTATCGGCTTCTTCTGCATCATCACCGACACCGTTAATAGTCGTCTGCCGCTCTTCCAGAGGTTTGACACGTCTTTTTCGACTTCTGCCCTTTGAGCTCGCAGCCTCTTCTTTAAAGTCACTGTCTATCGCAGATGCCATCTCCGCAATTTTCGATTCATATACATCACAGAGATTGCGGTAATACAATAAATCTTTTTTCATTGACCAGAATTGTTCACGCAGACGGGATAGCTCGGCTTTAACTTCCTCTTTGGCATCAAGTGCTTCATCGCGACTAAGATAAGCAATTCTTGTCTTTTCATAAGCGTCCTGCATCATGCTGACAGCATTTACTAAAGCAAGAACGGAAGCAGAAGTTTCATTCAGGCCGGGAGACTGTCTGCTGACCTGTTCAATCATCGCATCAGCCGTAGCAGCGATATCTCTCATCTGTTCGACGTCGTCATCAGCAGATAAAGAATATGTCATTTTTCCGATACGCACTTTGATACGCTTTCGCGGCGACTTCACTTGTATGCACCTCCCTGGATCAAAATCTCAATTGATCTTGCCTCAACGCAGATCCATAACTCTTGTATACAGTCTAACAAATTGTTGGGCTGTTAATGATTCAGCTCTGACATTATCTGAAAGACTCTCTTCTTCTAAAAAGACAGCCAATCTTTTTCTAACTGTTTCTTCTTGCATTTCAGTATACATGAGAGCGTTTGCAAGTGTTTTTCGTCTGTTTCTTAACACCGCAGAAGAGAAATTTTGGAAGCCGGGTGCAGATGCAGCTTGTTTGTACAATGACTCATCATTTGCAATTAAAGAATACAGTGAAGATGTTGTTCGGGGGGCCGGATTAAAACTGTGCCCTGAAATGTTCATTAACTCCTTCCACTCCCCCCATAGTGAGCTGTTAATGGCAAGAGGTCCATAGGCTTTGCTGCCGGGTCTTGCCAGAATTCTGTTCAAGGCAGCCTTTTCTATCATAAACAACATTTGTTCAGCCTGAGGAAAGTCACAGAGCATTTTCAAGATCAGATCTGTCGTTATGTAATAGGGCAAATTGCTGAAAACCAGCAGTCTTTCATATCTCGCTATTTCTTCAGCAAATCCACCGAAATCAGCCTTTAGCGCATCTTCATACAAAAAATAAGCATTCATTTTCAGACCACTAAATACCTCAGCGTGGAAAGCTTTAAAACGATTGTCAATCTCGCAGCCAAGGTACATGCCAGCTCTTAGGGCCAATTCTCTGCTCAGAAGTCCCGGTCCCATACCGATCTCCACCAGTGCATCATTTTTATCCGGAGACAATTGCTCAATAATGCGGTCAAATACTTCTCTGTCAATCAGAAAGTTTTGTCCCAGAGAATTTCGCGGAGAAAAAAGCTGCTGACGCATAACCGCCAGCAGCTCAGTTTTCAAAGCATTTGAAGATTTATGAGATTCTTTCATGGTTTAGCGGGAAAAGAAACGACAGCCGCCATACTCAACCACAAATCTCTGGCTTTCATGCCAGCTTGAAGTAACCCGGTGTGCGGCATAGAAGTAATAGATTGAGTGTTGAACCGCGCTGCCGCCTTCATCAAATACGAATGCTACCGCTCTTTTTGTGTTCTCATTAACATAATTGCTGACACTGGCGTGATAACCCCAGTTTCGGGCAATTGTAGCGGTATTGTAGACACCGCTCAATATCATAGTATCTCTGATAGCCTGAGCCACTAAAACTGCACCGGTATAGCTACTGCCGAACTCACCCATTACCAAGCCTTCCAAAACAGCTCTGTCTTCTACCTGAACCGGTCTGCCAACATAATTTGGATTCGGATTCGCAATGCCGAGCAGGAAATTGCCTGATGAAGGTGCCACTGTCGCAGGAGGAGCCTGAGTCGGAGCCTGAGTCGGTGCAACAGTGGTCGGGTTTTGGATAGGAGCCTGAGTCGGTACAGTTGTAGGCTGAGTGGTTACACTGGTTTCTAAAACAGGAGGTTTGATTGCCTGCAAATACTCGCGTACTAGATAACCTCTTTCGCCTCCACTGAGCTTAACTTCAACCCATGATCCTTCAACTCTGATAACATGAACAGAACTGCCGTAAGCTATTACTTTCTTGGCAAGAGAATCAGTAGATGCTTCGCTGCGCAAATTAACACCACCGGTAGGAGATACGTACAATGTCAAATCAACATCGTGAGAACCGCTTGGTGGATTGAGAAATATCTCATAGTCGGTTAATTGCAATACTGTCGTTGTTGTAAAGGAAACATCTACATTGTCTTCTGTAACAATTGTTGGTTCAACTGCTGTCGTTTCAACCGCAGGTTCAGAGACAGGCATTGGAGCAACAGTGGGTGCAGGGTAAATATCAATAAGCTCCGGTAAGTCTCGACCTAAATGGTCGACCTCAAGCAGAGCCTCTTCAGACTTTTTGTGGACTTCGAGTTCAGACGTTTCCGCCAAAGTCACTGCTTCGCTAAAATCTACCGAGATAAGGCCGGTTTTTTTGGCACTATCTTCGAGAGATTTAACTATCAGGACTGCTACCAGTGTAAGCACAAGGAGTGCGGCCACAAGTAACAAAACTCGATCTAGTCTTCTTCTTGCTTTCATTCAAAGCCTCTTTCACAATCCTAGATCTATTTGCACATTGTAACCAATATTATAAAAAAAATCAAAGTATAACTGCTGTGGTAAAATTATGCCATAAAGGCCCTGAAGAATACGGGATTAAGAGGTTTTTAAGATGGATGATTATGATGACAGAACAAGTGCTTCTGAAAACGATAATAAAGCTCTGATACTAAAAAAAAGGAAGTTTGATCCGATATCAATTTTGTTGCTTGTACTGGGCATCATCTTGCTCGCTTTCGGAACTTATTTCTTGGTGGAACCAATAATTAGGAATAATAAACAGGATGCTGCCGCGGAAGAACTTCTGGGACTTATAGATAGTGATTCCACCCTCCCTACTATCACTTTCAGATCTGATGATTTGATTGTCAACGGTGAGGTTGACCATGAGGAAACCTTCTATACCGTAGGATCAGGTACAGAAAATGGGGATAACGGAGAAACTGAAGGATCTGAGCCTGCCGGTAATGGAAACGGTGCACCTATGGTTACTGTTTACGGAATGGGCTCAATCAGGATCCCCGGCATCAATCTGGTAATGCCGTTGGCAAACAATACCGATGTCTATTCCTTACGTGTAGCAATCGGGCATTATCCTGCTTCAGCTCTTCCTCATGAGACAGGTACAGGAGTATATTTCGGACACCGCATGACTTCTGACGGCCGTTATTTCAATAAACTCGGTCAGGTCAGTATTGGCTCGGATGTTTATATCGATTATCAGGGAAAAAGATATACATATAAAGTAGATCAAAACTACATAATTCCAGTAGAGGATCTGGGAAGCATAGTTTTTCGACAGAATGATTCTTCACAGCGCATTTTGCTGGTTACCTGTCACCCCTTAAATTCTCCGCCGGGACAGTCTCCTGAACGTATTTTGGTTGAAGGATACTTAACAGATATCAGCGGCTAAAACATAGTACAAACCGGTTCCGGCCGCTGATAGAAGTGTAATTTCGCATTAGATTATTGATAAAGCTCGTCCAGGGATATCTGGTTGAGTAATTCTCTTAAAATATTAGCTTCTTCCTGGGTGAGGGTTATTCCCTTACCCATTTTTTTATGATCTGGTGCCCAGTCGCGAAGATCCAACTTTGGAGACGCATCATTCCAGCTGACAAAGTTTAACTCTCTATTCCAACCTGATTTACTTGTTGAGAGTACTGCTATTTCTTTCTTAATTTCGAACTTAAATTCTGCCATTGTTTTACCTTTCTTAGTTTTCAAGTTTATTGTCCGTGATCTGCCAAATATCCCGGGCATAATCACTTATCGTACGGTCCGAGCTGAAAGTGCCACTGCGGCATATGTTAATCCAGCACATCTGAGCCCACTTGATTGAGTCACGGTAACTGTCATGAGCCAACTGACGGGACTTCCTGTAATCGTCAAAATCGCCCAGTACATAATAAGGATCAGCAACCTCGGAACTGGTACCAAGAAGCATACTATCATGAATAGCCTTAAACATGCCGGTATTGCCGTCAGTAATAGTACCGTCTATCAGAATATCAACAGCACGCTTCAGGCCTGCTATGTTCTCGTACTGCCAGTGAGCATTGTAATATGCCTTGGTATCAGGAAAGTCCTTCAGTTTGGGTCCGAACATAAAGCTGTTATCTTCACCTACTTCAGACAGTATTTCCAGATTTGCGCCATCATAAGTTCCTAATGTAAGCGCACCATTCATCATGAATTTCATATTACCTGTACCCGAAGCCTCCATGCCAACTGTTGAGATCTGCTCGGAGATGTCAGCTGCGGGGAATATTTTCTCGGCGTAAGAGACATTGTAATTGTGAAGAAAAACTACACGCATATGTTCATTTACATCAGAATCGCTGTTTACCAGTTTAGCAATTTCATTGATAAACTTTATGACAGCCTTGGCATTGAAATAGCCGGGTGCTGCCTTGGCTCCGAAAATATAGGCCACCGGAGGACCAGAAGCCGCTTTAGGCTTTTCTTTAATCCGATAATAGCGATCTACAATCTCCAATGCATTCAACAATTGACGCTTATATTCGTGTAAACGCTTTATTTGTACATCAAAAATGAAATCACTGCTAAGGCTGATACCTTCGTGTTTCTGTATGTGTCCGATCAGTCGGTTCTTGTTAAGATCTTTGATTTCAAGCAGACGGCGCATTACATCTGTATCATCAACGAAACGTTCCAAATCTCGCAGCTTTGTCAAATCTCTGATCCACTTGTCGGATCCGAGCAAATCGGTCAAAAGATTAGACAATTCCGGATTACAGACCTTGAGCCAACGTCTGGGTGTTACACCATTTGTTTTATTGTTAAACTTTTCAGGTGAATTTTCGTAAAAAGGTTTGAATACAGTACTTTTTATCAGATTGCTGTGTATCTGAGCAACCCCGTTAACGGAAAAGCAGGTGTATGCAGCTAGATAAGCCATGTGAACTTTGCCGTCATGAATAGGAGATATTTGCTCAATTTCCTGCTGATTCAGCCCTTTACCTGCCAGTTCTTCTTCAAACTGCTTATCGATTCTTTCCACAATTTGCAGGATTCTCGGAAAGAGATAACGGAAAATTTCGACGTTCCAGGTCTCAAGTGCCTCCTGCATGATTGTATGGTTGGTAAATGCGAAAGTGTTGCATGTAATTTTCCACGCTTCTTCCCAGCTTTGTTTGTTTTCATCAACCAGTAAACGCATAAGTTCGGGAATTGCCAAAACAGGATGGGTATCATTTAGTTGTACACGATTATGTTCAGCAAATTTCGAAAAATCACTGCCGTGTATTTTACGGTAATCTCTCACGATTACCTGCAAAGAAGCTGAAACAAAGAAATACTGCTGTCTTACTCGCAGGACTTTTCCGTCGTAAGACGTATCATTCGGATATAAGACACGTGTTATGTCCTGAACACGGTTGCGTTCAATAACTGCGTCGTCAAAACGCTGAGAATTAAAGAGGTTGAAATCAAACTCCTCTGCCGGCTCTGCACGCCACAGGCGCAAGGTTCCTACATTATTTGTGTCATAGCCTGAAATCGGCATATCATAGGGTACCGCATAGACATCCAAATCATCATAATGTACCAGCATTGTATCTTCACGGCGCGGGACGATGAAGGGATATCCCCATTCCATCCATGAATCCGGATACTCCTTTTGAAAACCGTTCTCAATTTCCTGTCTGAATAAGCCATAGCGATAAAGAAGCCCATGACCGATAACCGGCAAATTCATCGTCGTAGAGGAATCCATAAAACAGGCAGCTAATCTGCCCAAACCACCATTGCCCAAACCGGGATCGCGTTCCTCCTCGAGAAGATTGTTAAAATCATATCCCATCTCTTCTACAAGTTCTTTGACAGGTTCAAGGATACCCAAATTGATTAAGTTGTTTTCCAGGCTACGCCCCACAAGAAACTCCGCTGAAAAATAATGGACCTGACGGCCATCACGATATAGATTCCGTGTTTTCTCCCAGTTCGGCGAAAGAAGCTCCATTACTGTACGGGAGAGAGATTGATAGAACTCATATTCACTGGCATTCTCAAAGCCCTTACCGTATTCGGAATACAGATGTGACAACATATGTTCTTTAAATTCTATTTTATACATTTTAATTACCTTTCATAAACCGAAGCTATTATAGCAGAAAAGGCCAGTCTGACAATTAACATAAAGTGACCTGTATTGGCATCTGTTGACTGGAAGTAATTGCCCCGGCCAATAAAAACAAGTTCAGACTGTAAGAATGAATGTAATCCATTTTTTGATCTTTGCCATTTTGATCAAGCTGAACTTCGACGATATCCTCAGCAAATCCTGTCAGCTTGTCGATTTCTGCATTCTGGCCGCGCTAGTACTGTATCTGCGCAGAGAAGACTTTATTATGCTGAAAATGAATCCGGATTTTCTGTTGTACCTCGTAGTACTCACGTATTTTCTTCCCTTGGTCTTGGCTGCCTCCTACTGTGTTTTTCCTTTTGTCAGGAGTAACCTGGGAGCAGGTGATATTCTTTATCTGTTTGCGGTTGCACCGCTGGTTCCGGGAATAGCCGGTTTCCGCCTGCTATTTGTTGCCAGTCTCCTGGCCCTGCCTTTTGCTCTTCTGAACTATTGCAGACAAAGAAGGCTTTTTGAAACAGAAGCTTTCGATTATTTCTTTCCCTTTATTCCCTTTCTTACCATTGCAACATTTTTCATTAATCCTTGATCGAAAGAATTCAATGTAGCCTGATGACTCCAAAATATTCAATCCAAATATTAATGTTATTGTATAGATCATTAGCGTATAATTTTAGACAAATATGACTAACAGCACAGCTCCGGATGAGGTAAAACAATGTCGGATAATCAGAAGATCGCCAAAAGTGATGATTTAATTGTTCTAGATCAGGAAGCTGCTGCTTTCATGAAAGAAAGAACAGAAGCTCAGCGTCTGCAGTATATGCCTGCAGTTATTGCCCTGCTCATTGCAGTCTTACTATTTGCTTTCACTTTTCTGGAATATTTTTTCCCTTCTTTTTCTCTATTCAGTGAACCGGCCAGCTGGAAAAATGTCGCCCTGAGACAGGTAATTCACTTTGGTGTGATTCCTCTATTTGTACTTGCAATTGTACTTATAATATATAAACCCTCGTCAGCTCTTGTTTCCCGGCGCAAGGAAGCACCGCTGAGTATGTCATCCGCTCTTTTACTGGGTATAGTGTCTGCTTTTGCCTATTACGTACTAATTGAACAACTTCACCGAATAGGCCTGATCAATCAGTTAAGCAGTTACCTGCCTTCTTCCCTCACGATATTTACCCCGTTTCTATATGATACTGCTTCCAGAACCTTTGCAGCCCTCCTCTTCACCGGGTTCATACCGACAATCAGCATGGTACCTTTGCTTCTGGGCCTTTTTCTAACCCCTTTGTTGGGAAGTGAACGCCGGCTGCTTTCGCTCAGCCTGACATGCCTTTTTGGAGCACTGCTGCCTCAGGACACTTCCGGCCTTTTTGCATACTTTTTATTGTGGATTATAATTAGCCGGATATACGTAACAGGCAGTGGACTTATTACCACAGCACTGGCTTGCGGCGGTTACATGACAACACTGATCTATGCTCGGGGGATTTTCGACTTGTTGAGCAACCGTTTCATCGCCTGGCAGTCAACATCTGAACTTCAGGGAACACTTCTGGTCTTCGCCCTACTGCTGATTGTTCTTATTCTGGGTTTGCCGGGAGTATTTCATTTCAATCTGCTTGATCGTGAAC
>JAAYEX010000216.1 GCA_012728535.1 Clostridiaceae bacterium
CGGGCAGGAAGATAGACGACCATGACATCAGTCAGATGGGCTGAGAAGCCTCCGGCAGCCAAAGCGGCTGCCCCCTCTTCCGGGTCATCCACCATCAGTCTTAGCATGCCGTAGTCGGTAGTTTCGGCCAGATTGAAAGACAGGATATTTATATCAGCTGACTTCAGCAGCGAGGCCACCTGTCGCATACGGCCCCTGCGGTTTTCGAGAAATACGGATAATTGTTTTGCCATAATTTACTCCTTGGATTCTCTCCGGAAAAGCTGTCTAAAACAGCCGGCGCTTGTCTATGACCCGTTTGGCTTTGCCTTCGGAACGCTCTAATGTGTTCGGCTCCACCAGTCTGACTGTGGGATGGAGACCAATAGCGTTTTGTAGTGTCTCGCTGATACGGCGGGAGAGTTTCTCCAGCGTACTGACTTCATCAGAAAACAGGTTTCCATCAATCTCAACCGCGATTTCAAAGGTGTCGTAGTCCTTGACCCTGTCAACCAGAATCTGATAATGAGGGCTGGTCTCGCTGATTTCGAGGAGGGCGGCTTCGATCTGAGAGGGAAAGACGTTGACTCCGCGGATAATCAGCATATCATCGGAACGGCCCTTGAAGCGGGAAATACGGGCGGATGTCCGGCCGCAGGCGCAGGCTTCGTGAGTGATGGAGGTCAGGTCTTTGGTGCGGTAGCGCAGAAGAGGTATACCTTCTTTAGTCAGTGTCGTAAGAACCAGTTCACCCACTTCTCCGTCCGGCAACACTTCCAGTGTGTCAGGGTCAATAATCTCGGCATAAAAGTGGTCGTCCATGATGTGGCTTCCCTGGTGTTGGTCGCAGTCCTGAGACACTCCGGGCCCAATGATCTCACTCAGACCGTAGATATCAAAAAGCTCGATACCCAATCCTTCCTCGATCTTCTGGCGCATCTCAACAGTCCACGGCTCTCCACCGCAAATAGCTACCCGCAGCTTGAGCTGATCTTGCAGATTTTTTTCTATAATGCTCTCCATAACGTGAGCCAGATAAGAAGGCGTGCAGGCAATAGCAGTGGTTCCCAGATCAACCATGAAATCCAGCTGCCTGCGTGTATTTCCGGCTGAAATAGGAATCACGTTTGCGCCCAGATTTTCAGCACCGTAATGCAGGCCAAGTCCACCGGTAAACATGCCGTAGCCGTAGGCCACCTGTACCTTGTCACCGATGCCGACGCCGGCCATGGTCAGGCAGCGGGCGACACATTCCTGCCAAACCTCTATGTCGCGACGGGTATAACCTACCACTGTAGCCTTGCCTGTGGTTCCCGAAGAAGCATGCAGGCGCACGATCTCAGACTCTGGGGCAGCGAAAAGGCCGAAGGGATAGTTGTCACGCAAGTCTTCCTTTACTGTAAAAGGCAGACGACGGATATCATCAATGCTGGTAATATCACCGGGGGTGATGTCTAATTCCTGGAGTCGCTGACGATAAAAAGGTACATAATGATAGAGCCGGCTGACTAATTTGCGCAAACGCGCATCATGCAGCTGGCGCCGATCTTCAGCCGACATGCATTCTTTACTTACATTCCAAATAGCCATAGTATCTCCGCCTGAATTGCATAGTTTAAGAACCATAATAACACTTGAATGCTTAATTTTTTAACTATAAAAAAAGATCAAGTAGCATGTTCACTTGACATGTCTCTTCACATAGACCAACATACGATTACTCAATTTAACTTAAGTATCTGATAAGGGACACTATAAGTCATGCTAGCAGAAAGTAATAGTTTTTTGGCTGAGAGGCCGATAAAAAATCTCATTTGGAAATTTGCTTTACCGGGTATTGCCAGTCAGTTGGTTAATGCGGTTTACAATATAGTTGACCAGATCTTCGTCGGTTGGGGCATCGGCGATCTCGGCATTGCCGCCATCACCATTGTCTTCCCTTTAGCAACCATTACAACTGCTCTCTCCGTTTTATTCGGTTCCGGTGCAGCTGCAAAATTCAGCTTGCTCATGGGTGAAGGGAAAGAGGATGAAGCAAAGAGCGTCATCGGCACCGCCATTAGTTTGATGCTGCTTATAGGAACGACAATCGCATTGGCTTCAATGCTTTTTCTGAAACCCCTGCTGGCTTTCTTTGGTGCTACTGATTTAATCATGCCCCACGCTCAGCCATATGCCTTCATTATTTGTTTAGGAATTCCTTTTGGTATTTTTTCTACAGGTGCTTCTTTCTATATTCGCGCAGATGGCAGCCCGGTCTATTCCAGTGCGGTTTTGCTTTCAGGTGCAATATTTAACATCATTTTCGATCCCATCTTCCTCTTTGTCTTCGACATGGGGATTGAGGGAATAGCATTGGCAACCATACTC
>JAAYEX010000217.1 GCA_012728535.1 Clostridiaceae bacterium
AAGATATGAGTTATTGCATCTATATGATTTTAAAATTTTCATGTACTTGTACAGCTAAGAAAGAAGGAGATGAGTATGAAGAATCTTATTGCAGTAAACTCCAACACCTACCACGGATTTTCGATTGATGAAACTCTTGAAGGTATCGCGGCTGCCGGTTTTAGGTATCTGGAACTGGCTGCAGTGCGCGGTTGGACTGAACACATCATGCCTGACTTGGGCGATGAAGAATTGGATAGAATCCAGAAGAAAATGTCAGATCTCGGTTTGGAATGTGTTGCGGTTAGCGGACATTGCAATTTGACCGACGCAGATCGCCTGAACGATTTTCGTGACAACATGAAACTTGCTCATCGTTTTGGCGCAAAGTACATCAACTCTTCCACCGGTGAAGCACATTTTGGCGAAGATGAAGCTTTCACAGATGATGTGTTGATCGAGAACATCAAAACACTGTTGCCCGATCTGGAAAAGTATGACCTGATTCTGGGGCTTGAAGTTCACGGAGAGTACGGAACAGGCGAATCTCTTGTAAACCTGGTCAAAGGTGTCAACAGTCCACGCGTAGGCATCAATTACGACACAGCCAACGTCGTTTACTGGGGAGCAGGATCGCTGATGGATGACATCAAGAAAAGTGTAGAGGATGTAGTTTTTGTTCACCTAAAGGATAAGGTTGGCATGGATAATAGCTGGAATTTTCCTGCTATCGGACAGGGCGAATTGGAATTGTTAGCTTTTATCGACTATGTCGAAGGCAAAGGCTATAAAGCCCCTTATTCGCTCGAAATTGAACACAATGAAGCCTTTACTATGCGTGATAAGGTTGAAGGTGATATCGATTTTGTTAATAAAGTGATGAAGGAATCCTTCGATTATTTGAGGGAGCACGACCTGATTTAGGTAATTTGCTTGTAATTTACAAGCACAAAATACAGAGAAAACTCTGGAGGTAAAGGAAAAGAAAATGAAAAGGAAACATATCTTAGTAATCATAGCACTAGTGATCGCATCCCTTCTTCTTTTAGCCTGCGACGGAGCGAAGAAACCGGAGCAAGACGAAGACAAGGAACTCGTTTTTGGCTATATAGCATATCAGATGGCTGATATCTGGAACGAGTACTCATCTAAAGCATTTGAATATGCTGCTAAAGAAAACGGTGTGAAAGTTGTCGTTTTGGACTCTCAGAACGATGTCAGCCAATCCGTATCTGCTATGGAATCGCTGATCCAACAGGAGGTCGATGGCATCTCTATCTTCCCGATTTCACCGGAACAAGCTTCACAACTGGTCAGCATGGCCAATGAAGCAGGCATACCGATTACCATTGAAAACATTGATGTCTCTGCAGTTATTGATGACGAAGACTACATTGCTGCAGTTGCGTGCGAGTATGGTGATATCGGCTATGCAGCAATCCAGTGGTTGTCAGAAAATGTTGATGACGCCAAAGTATTCTACTGCGCCGGCGCAGTAGGTGGCGGTGTTTACGAATCCTACAAGATTGGTGTTGACAAAGCCCTGTCTGACTTCGGTGCTGACATTGAAATGGTGGGCTTATCAAATGGTGAAAACTGGTCTACAGAAGACGGCTTGAACCTGACACAAAACTTTATCAACTCAGGTGTTGAGTTCAACTGCATCTTTGCCAACAACGACCAGATGGCACAGGGCTGCTCTCAGGCACTGACAGAAGTCGGTTTGGATCATATCCCTGTAGTTTCAACAGGCGGCTCACCTGATGCTTATGGTTTCCTCAAAGATGGCACCCAGTCCGCTAACATGACAGCTCCTGTCTCCATCCAGGGAGTACAGACTTTCAAGAACTTGCATGATTTTGTTGCTTTAGGCAAAGATCAAGCTCAGAAATTCAAGGCTGTACCGGTTATTCCGGTTTCTGCTGATGACCTCTCAGAATGGATTGACTGGTCCGACTATGCAGGAGC
>JAAYEX010000308.1 GCA_012728535.1 Clostridiaceae bacterium
GTCGCGTTTTCCCACTGTTGTTTGCTGGACCTAAGGGAGAAAGGACTGCCGGCAAGAAGACCAGGAGGGAATAAAAATATGTAGGGTTAGCGTTACTGCGATAAAGAACCAGCTCAATCAAATAGTAGACAGTATTAAGCCCGAGTAAAAGCAGGAAGGCGCGCAGCAAGTGTTTTTCACGTTGAAAGATGGATTTCCGCACCAGCTTGGCAAAAGCTGTCCGATTAACAAAATCATCTTCTTCCGGATCTGTATCGAAAGGATCGATCAAAGCCAAATAGAAACAGGCTGTCAGGAGAATTCCGTAGATGGAAAAGATGAAATTCATACGCCAGCCGGCGTAGATGGAAATAATCATTGTTACGATTCCAAGGAGCAGACCCAGCCAGGGCGGCAGATTATAACTGCCCGGTTGTATTGATTTGTAGTAGGGACGTGGATCAGAGGAATTGCCGTTATTTGTTTCCAACCTCATAACGAGCATGTATGAGCTGCCCAGTGCCAGAGTAAGACCCGTTATGAAACCAAGGGCAGCGGCATAAGTGAAAACAACATTGCGGGTGGGGAAGCTTATTTCCAGGAAACATTCAGCTAAGATCAGTATCAGCTCGACACTGAAAGCTGTTAAGGTCAGACGAAGAAAATACTTAAAAATGTTGTGCGTGTAGGTCAGGCCTCTGGCCAGAAGCAAGGCGAAGATTGCAAATGCGACTATGCCCAGGATATTTGCTGCGTATAAAAAGGCTGCCGGCAGGAGGGAGGAGAGAAAGATTGCAAGAAAACTTATAAATGTTAATATGTGGCCTATGACACGAAGCACTTTTTTCCTCAAATACAACTTGTTTAACGTTTGGATAAGATCTAGAATGTTATAGTGTTCCTTGCTCTAAACTGCGATTTATTGTATCATGACGCTGCCCGAATCACAATTTAGAGCGATATTCCGGAATTTCATTTTTTAAACAATTCCGCAGGTGTTATGATATTTTTCAAACTGGAAATTTTAAGCAGCAGCAAAGATAGAGCATTGCGTCATCAGGAGCAAAAATGGGTCTTGGACTTAATATAGGTATTGATCTCGGCACAGCCACAGTTTTAGTTTATGTAGAGGGCCGGGGCATAGTTTTGCGGGAACCCGCAGTAGTAGCAATTAATACAAAAACAGGGCGAGTACTGGCGATAGGCGAGGAAGCCAGCCTAATGTTAGGACGCACTCCTGATATTGTTAAAGCTATTCGCCCTTTGCGTGACGGGGTAATTTCTGATTTCCGCATAACAGAACTCATGCTGAAAGAATTTATCGGTCGCGTTAATACCGGATTCCTGGCAAAATATTTTAAACCGACCATCGTGGTCTGTGTTCCTAGCGTAATTACACCTGTGGAGCAAAAGGCGGTTGAAGATGCCTGCCGTCATGCCGGGGCCAAGGATGTATATCTGATCAGAGAGCCGGTGGCAGCAGCTATCGGGGCAGGCATAGACGTAACTTTAGCAAGTGGAAGCATGGTTATAGATATCGGCGGAGGCACCACCGATATTGCCGTAATTTCTATGTGCCGCCCTGTATTTGATGAATCTATTAAAGTTGCCGGCGATAAGTTTGATGAAGCTATCATTAAATACATTCGTCGTAAACATAACGTTTTAATTGGCGAGCAAACAGCCGAAGAATTGAAAATAAACATTGGCTGTGCGTACCCCCGTGAAGAGGAACTTTCGATGGAAGTAAGGGGACGCAACCTGGTTACAGGTATGCCGGCAATCTTAACGATAAGCTCCACAGATATGTTGGAGGCGTTGGAGGAACCCGTCAGCTCAATTTTTGAAGCTATCCATTCAGTATTGGAGAGTACCCCGCCCGAATTA
>JAAYEX010000218.1 GCA_012728535.1 Clostridiaceae bacterium
CCATCGTCCATTACGGCGACACGGTCACAGATATGTTCAACAACATGCATTTCATGGGTAACGACAAAAAGTGTAATGCCGAGTTCACGGTTTATCTTTTTCAATAATTCGAGAATAGAATGGGTAGTAGCGGGGTCAAGTGCGGAGGTCGCTTCGTCGCAGAGCAGGAGTTCAGGGTCTGTGGATAAAGCTCGGGCAATGGCAACTCGCTGCTTTTGGCCACCGGAGAGTTGAGCCGGATAGGCATAGGACTTGTCGCCGAGGTCGACCAGTTCCAGGAGTTCTGCTGCTTTGGCGCGGGCCTTATCGCGGGAGAGGCCGTGGATTTCCAAAGGAAGGGCTACATTGTCGAGGACATTGCGCTGGGCCAGCAAATTGAAATGCTGGAAAATCATGCCCATCTTGCGTCTGGTGGCATTCAGTTGGGACGGGGAAAGTTTTCCCAATTCCTGACCCTGCCAGATGACGGTTCCCTCGTCAGCTTCTTCCAATCGATTCAACATGCGAAGAAGAGTGCTCTTGCCGGCACCGGACGGACCGATCACAGCCAGAATCTCTCCCCGATAAAGCTGGAGGTCAATTCCCGACAGAGCCCGGACTTCGCCTTCTTTGCTGGAAAAAGTCTTAGAGACATTTTTAAATTCCGCGATTTCTTTTCCTTGCATACCTTCATCCTTTTTGACAATAAAAAAGCCGCCTTCCCGGGCGGCCAGATCACAGTTCCAAGATTATTTCTAGAGCGTGATAAGCGAACATACCCGAGCATGCGCAGTGATTTCGTACATCATCATTGACATTCGCAGAGCGTTCACTGAGTTTTTCGGGTTCTTAAGCATATTATTCACTCACAGCTTGATAATTACTCATTTAGCGTTATTTAGCAGTGTATGCGAGCAGGATCGGCCTTGTCAAGTGTGGTTAGACTTTTGGCAGATGTCTTTGCCTTTTGTCACAAAAAAACATAGGGCCCGGGCGGGCCTTATGTTCATAAGTCTTTGTTATCTTCCCGTTCAGGCCTGTATTTACGCCCGGAGCGAGAATTTTTTGTCGAAGGAGCGATAGCTTAGAATGACCATAACTACCGCCAGCAGAATCTGTGTAAAGATGAATCCGATACCTATAATCGCATAATTCGGATCTGCGCCCGAGCCAAGGCTATCCATGAAATAACGGAAAGTACCTTCCGTGACCAGTTCAAAATTTACAAATGCGCCAGTGGTGGGATCGAGGTCCATCTTTACTCCCAGCGGTATCAGCAACATGCTGGCTATGGTCAGTAGCTGGCTCGCTATGTAGTAGATAACATAAAGGAGGACCGGACCTCCGGCTCCCAAACGATGGAGCCTTGCTTCGGATCCGACTGTGATGACGAAGATCAGGGCGATGATGGTGATCAGGCCGGATATCAGAACATATACAGCAAGTCCAATACCCCAGGGACTGGCGAAAAGCACTTGAGTCAGAAAGACGTTCACAAGTAAGAAGATTGGAGAGCCTGAGCTGAGTTCAATTTGTGCCATCAGCAGAAAGATGTAGATGATTACTGTTCCCCACAAAAAGGTAATGTAGTAAGCCAGACGGGAAAGCAGAAACTCACTGCTTTTTGCCGGTATGGAGCGAAAAAGATAGCCTCGTTTTCCCTGGAAATTATGATAGTCATTTCTGACCGTCATAGCGGTCAGATAAAAAGCGCATAAGGTCAGTGCCAGTGTGCTTATAGTGCTGGTGAAGCTGGTCAATACCGGTATATTCAGCTGGCTAAGCAGGGCTGCTGCCATCGTGACGAAGATCATCAGCGGATAAATGACTTTGGCTATGCGTCCGGTTTCTTTCATTTCCAAGAGGTATAGTTTTCCGATCATGCGTATATCTCCTCAAAAGCTTCGTTTAGACTCTGGCCGCGTTCGGCGCGCATTTTGTCTGCCTGCTCGTGCAGGATGACACGGCCATAGTCCAGAAAGATGATCTCGTCGACGACCGGTTCAATGTCCTGGATCAAATGCGTGGAGAGCAGAACCAGAGAATCTTCACCGGCCTGGCCGATAATACCGCGCAGAATTGATTTACGCGAAGCGGGATCGACTCCGGAAATCGGTTCATCCAGAAGGTAGATCTCGGCATCACGTGACATAACCAGCATAATCTGCACCTTCTCCTGCATGCCCTTCGACATTTGCCTGAGCTTCTGTGAACCTTCCAGTTTGAAGAATTCCAGCATTTCCCGGGCCCTGTCTTCATTGAAGTCGGCGAAGAAATCCTTGTAAACGGCAATTGCCTGGTCAGCTGTCATCCAGTCGCTTAAAGAAGTTTTCTCCGGCAGATAAGAGACTCTTGCCCGGGTTTCGCGGCCGGGTTTCAGACCGTCAATGCTCACATCTCCGCTGTAGGCGGTGTCAAAGGCACCCAGGATGCGGAGCAAAGTTGTTTTGCCGGAACCGTTGGGGCCCGCCAGGCCGACAATACGTCCGCCATCCACATTCAGGTCCAAATAGTCCAGTGCCCGGACATGGCCATAGTTTTTGCTCAGGCCTCGAATCTCAATTAAACTCATTACTCATTTCCTCCCTCTTGATCGTCCCATAGCTTTTTGACCAGAGACAGGGCATCATCCAGGCTAATCTGCAAATTTCTTGCAGCTTGAATGTAGTCTTCCGTTATCTGCTGAGCAGAATCCAAGCGCAACTGCTGAATTACTTCATCATCTTCTGTGACAAAGCGGCCTCTGGTCCTGTCGCTCCGGGCCAGATTCAAATGCTCCAGCTCGCCTAATGCCCTTTGTACCGTATTGGGGTTGACACCATACTTGAGTGCCAGTTCACGCACACTTTCAATCTTCTGCCCCGGGCTCCGCGCGCCTGAAACAATTTCGGCTCGGAAGAAGTCCAGCAGCTGGATATAAATAGGTCGTTGATTGTCAAAACTAATCGACACTTTTCGGTCATCCTTCTATTTTGCTAAAATGGCAACTGTATTAATCAACTAATACAATGAGACAATAAAGTAATTATAAATTTTTGTCAAGGCTTTTTAGTTTTTCTTGTAATCTTTCAATCCATTACTTATAATGATCAACAGCCAATTAAATAATATGATCTTATGAAGAGTGGCGGAGGGACTGGCCCTGTGAAGCCCGGCAACCGAGCATATGCTGAGGTGCCAAATCCA
>JAAYEX010000219.1 GCA_012728535.1 Clostridiaceae bacterium
GCAGCTGTGCTCTATGGCTTATCTCTTGGAGCTGATCGTAAGTATAAGAATGCGGAACTCCAGTTTAATAAAGCTTTGTTGACTGATCCTGACCCTGCGGATGTTGAAGTCTTAAGACACTTACAGGCTCAAGCCTGCCTGTGTAAAGACAGAGACGAAGAACTTGAACGCTCACGTCGCAGAAATGAGAAGAAACTTCTGCCGGTAAGGGCGAGTTTAGCGCAAGCCGGTATTTTGGAGCGGGCAGCAGGTTCAGCCGATGGTGACGGAGTGCGAATGGCCAGCAGCAGAGAACGTGATGACCTTATGAGGCAGATCAATCAGGGCAATAAAGGATCATACTCTTCTTCATCTTATGGATCCCGCAACAAGACGGTACAAATAATCAGCATCGTTATCATTATTGCTGCGCTTTTGTTTTTCTTAGTTTATTTTCTTATTGCTCCGGCAATAGCCAAAGCCAATGACCGCAACAGACGTCTTGATTGGCTGGAAGAAAAATTAGTAGAAGGAGCGGAAACAGACGAAGCCTTCCAAGTAATACTTGACGATTACCAAAGGACCTTTTCCGAGTAATAATTTATGTCAGATTTTATTGGACTTGTAGGATCTTATTGCGAGACTGGTGAAGAAGAGTTCAGCAAAATGGTCGCAAAAACACTGGGTTCAGGCAAAGCTCGAATTCAGCTTCTTCAAGACAAAAGCATTTATTTGTGCGCCGTTAATTATGGCAAACAAAACTTAATCACTTTTTACACAGACCCGCTTGAGCGCTACACAGTCATTTTGTATGGTTATATAGCTTCATACGATTTACTGGAAGCAGACCTGCGCAAATCAGGCGTTAAACCTGAAAGTGATTTGATGGCTTTAATTTTACAGGCTTATAAGGTATCTGCTCCGGATTTTGTCGATCATCTGCGGGGCAATTTTTCTCTCATAATAGCTGACAAGGTCAACAATAATGTTTATCTGGCAAAAGACCATTTTGGCAGCTGCCCTCTATTCTATTCGGGACAAATGCGCAACGGAGTACGATTCTTCGGCAGCAATATTCCGGCTATGGCCGAACATCCTGACTTTGAAAAAGAGTTTAATCCTGAGCCTCTGGCTTACTATCTGAGCCTCGAGTACAATCCCATGCGTGAGAGTTTTTGGCGCAATGTATATAGCCTTAAACCCGGACATTGGGCTTTAATCAGCGGAGGTGAGGTGAGGGAAGAAGCGTATTACAAGGCATCCTTTGAACCGGATGAGCGTTCCTTGACAGAGCATATTGAAGAGATCCGCGAAGTCGTTAAAAGATCAGTCGGGGCCTATGTAAAGGACGATCAGGCGGGCGCCTATCTGTCCGGAGGAGTTGATTCAGCTTTTGTCACTGTTCTGGCTCAGCCGGAAGATGTATTTTCAATCGGCTATGAAGGATACACGGGTATATTTAATGAAGCAGAGAGAGCCCAAAGCTTGGCTGATAAACATGGAATAAACCTTCGTGTTGCCAGTGTCAGCGGCGCTGAATATATTGCTGCACTCTTGCGTACCCAGCAAAAACTAAATGAGCCTAATGGAAATTTATCTACTGTTGCCCTCTGCCTGTTAGGTGATCTGGTTGACGAAAGAGTATCTTTCATCTTGACCGGTGATGGCGCAGATGAGTTTTTTGGCGGTTATGATTCTTATCTGGAATTATCCGGGAAAAAACAGCTTTATAAAAGAATTGTGCCCGAAAGACTACGATCATTTATTTCCTCGCGTATTAAGTCGGATACTCCTTATTACTCCCGGGCTTCATCCATTAAACACTGTGGCATGAAAGTATCTCAGTACTTTTTCGGGACGAATCAGATAGTCAATCCGGCGATAGTTAACCACTTGCTTCATGATGAGTTCATGCCCAAGATAAGCCTGGAAGAGTTTTTTGCCGGCTTTTATACTGAGCATGCCGGCGAGGATGAGCTGACGCAGAAAATGTTGGTCGACATAAACTTTATGTTGCCCGGAGACATGTGTGTCAAACAGGAAAGAATGGCCAATGCTCATAACTTGCAACTGAGAACTCCACTTTTGAACAAATCAGTGTTTGAGAAGGCGCGTACAGTTCCTTCCCGTATGCGTGTGTCTGATCGAGAAAGCAAAATTCCGTTTAGGCAGGCAGCAGCAGAGGTTCTCGACCAGGACTGGATTCATCATAGAAAACTGGGCTTCCCGGTTCCGTTTCGATATTACCTGCAAGACAAGACAATCGCACAGCCTTTGTACGATATTTTGAAAGATCCTCTTGTTGAGCAGTTTTTCCGACGGGAAACCATCGATCGCTATCTGAAGGAACACATCAAGCAAGAGCGGGCCCGTCATACAGAGCTGTATATTATTCTGGCCTTTATGCTCTGGTACAAAGAAAATTTTGCAGACTGAAACTGAAGGTAAAATTTGCAAATTTAGCCGACATTTTTGGGTTATCATGTCAAAGAGGAAATTTGATTTAATGAGAGATATTTTTAAAAACCTGAGCAAACATCTAATCTTGCTGTTGATTATCTTTTTATCACTGCAAATGGTTTTACCTGTCATGGCTTCTGCAGATCAGTTTGAGGATGTTCCCGGCTGGCCGACTATAGAAGATATCAACGCCCTGGCTTTTTCGGTATACAACGCCACAACTGATGAATTTCTACTTGAACAAAACATGCATCAGCCTTTGTGGAATGCGAGCACGACCAAGGTTCTGACAGCTTTAACAGCGGCGCAGCATGAAAAGTTTGATCTGGATGCTGAATTACTGGTTTCAGAAGCAGCGACATATTTTGGAGACCCTGCATCGGCACGACTACATCTCAAAGCAGGAGAGTTGATCTCTACCCGGGATGTCCTGGGCGGATTGATGGTGATGTCGGCCAATGATTGTGCTTATGTCCTGGCTGAAAATTACGGTGGGCTCTATGGCTACACTTCCGAACTAGCTCCGGAACAGTGGGGGAATTTTGCTGCAGATGCGGCTGTTAATTCACGGCAGGCTTTCGTTGCAGAGATGAATCGTGTCGCAAAAAGTCTTGGAGCCGATAATACTAATTTTGATAATCCCTGTGGCTGGGATGGAGAGAATCATTACACCACTGCCCATGATCTGACCATGATGTCCAAGGCTCTTCTGGAAAACGAAATCTTGGCTGAATTTGCTACAATGGCTCACTATATGCCGGAGCCTACAAACATGCATCCCTATGGAGCATGGTCTATGACAAGCAATACGAACAGTTTGGTAGTGTATGGTCCGAATTTTTTCCAGTCTCAATACATAGCTCATTATAATGGTGTTAAAACAGGCACAACCCCCCTGGCCGGCAACTGTTTGATCGGAGCCGGTGTTACGCATGACGGTCAACAGATTATCGCGGTTATTTTGGGTGGTTCCGTGTATCGTTCGGCAGATAATTCATATGTTAATCTGGCTCTTCCTGTGAGAACTTTGCTGGAGTACGGCGCTTATCTTTCCGGAGCTGAAAGCAAGCCATATCAAGAGGCACCTCTTCCTGCATTTCCGCCGGTACTTAACACGGATTTGACTGACCCGACGGAAACTCTGCCTGAAGAAAGTGATATTACGACCGAAAATACTTCAGATGAAACGACAGCGGAGACTGACGCAATTAATACGACACTCAATTCGCAAACAAATACTGTTAACCCCAAGGAAAGTGAAGAACCGGCAGCAAGTGATGGTATAACAAGACGTGAGTGGATGGTTATAGCTTTAAGTGCACTGATAGTCGTCTGTGTTATAGCGATTTTGATCGTAAATATTCTCAGCAATCGAAAACGCAGAAAAGATTCTAACGAAAAGTGATGAAATATAGAGCAAATGGAACAAATAAGAAGCTTGGCTGAGCTAATTTGAAAAAATAGTTGACAAGCTAAGTTCCGGTTGTTATGATAGTCGCTGTGTCCTCAGGCACAGGTATTAATATGTGCTCGTTGACACACAAATTTAGGGGGTTATTGAAAATGAAGACATTTATGGCAAAAGCGGAAACTGCCGATCGTCGCTGGCTTCTAATCGATGCCGAGGGTCAGACACTAGGCCGCTTGGCTACACAGATTGCCACCATTTTGCGCGGCAAACATAAAGCTGAATACACACCTCATGTCGACACCGGCGATTATGTTATAGTCGTCAATGCGGATAAAATTGTTGTGACCGGTAATAAGGAAGCACAGAAAGTTTACCGTCGTCACTCCGGCTATCCCGGCGGCATGAAGGAAGTATCATATCAGGATATGAAGGCAAAGCATCCCGAGCGTATTTTAGAAAGTGCAGTTCGCGGCATGTTGCCAAAGAACAGTCTGGGCAGACAGATGTACCGCAAACTTAAGGTATATTCCGGTCCTGATCATCCGCACGCAGCGCAAGAGCCTGAGCAGATAGAAGTTTAAGGGGATAACAAAAGATGGCAGAGAAGAATTTCTTTTATGGAACAGGCAGAAGGAAAAAGGCAGTCGCCAGAGTCCGCCTGTATCATGGTAAGGGTAATATTGAAGTAAACGGCAAAAACTTTGAGGATTATTTCCCTATGGAAACTTTACGTTATATCGTAAGGCAGCCACTTAATCTGTGTAATTGCGCAGATCTTTATGACATTAAAGTTAATGTCAAAGGTGGCGGAATTTCCGGACAGTCAGGCGCTGTAAGGCACGGTATTGCCCGCGCACTGGTTGATGCTGATTCAGATCAGTACAAAGCTCTTTTGAAAAAGGCCGGCTTCCTGACACGTGATTCACGTGCAAAGGAAAGAAAAAAGTATGGTCTCAAAAAGGCGAGAAAAGCGTCCCAATTCTCCAAACGTTAAGGAGATTCTTGCACTACGCTTCTGCTTTTTATACAGGGAGCAAAAATGCCGGAACGCTACATTAGTCGATCAAGTGAAGAAACTGAGAATCTGGGGATATCCCTGGCAAAGCGACTTTTGCCTGGGGATATCCTCTTATTGTTTGGAGATTTAGCTGCGGGAAAGACTACCCTGACACGAGGTATTGCTAAAGGTCTGGGAGTTGTTGATGATGTCTCAAGTCCGACTTTCACCATAATGCAACAGTATGTCGCCGGTCCCGGCGGGCTGGCTATGAATCACTTTGATGCATATCGGCTGCGCAATGAAGATGACTGGTATATGGAGGGTTTTGATGAGCTTTTGTATACGGATGCTGTCTCGGTAATAGAGTGGCCCGCAAATGTTCTGGCAGCCCTGCCGCATAATGTGATTGAGATCCATCTCACTTTTATTGAACAAGGTGAAGCAAGGCAGATTGATATCCACTTTCCCGGTGCAAGAGAAACTGCTGACAGAGGAAATGAGGTCGATTAATGCTTATTCTCGCATCTGATACGTCCGGTAAATCTATATCAGTTGCCTTGGCCGAATCGGGCAGGATAATTGATGAGATTTTAGAAAAAACCACAATGCAGCATGCCAGCAGCCTCCTGCCGGCAATCAATGATTTGTTGGAACGAAACAGTTTGAGTCTGCAGGATATAGACCTCTTTGCGACAACTACAGGTCCCGGTTCATTCACCGGTATCCGTATTGGAATCAGCGCTGTTATGGGGCTGGCATACGGTACAGGAAAGAAAGTGTACGGCGTGTCTTCACTGGCAGCCCTGGCTGCAGCTGTTTTCGCAGAAGACAAGGTTATAGTACCTGTCCTGGATGCCCGCGGGGGCAGAGTTTATTCGGGGATTTATCATCAGGGGGTGAGCCTGATAGCAGAAACACCTCGGAATATCTCTGATTTTTTGCAAGATCTGTCTGACAAATACCCCCGGATTGATGAGATAACTTTTGTTGGAGACGGAAGCCCTTTGATCAGTGAATACCTGAAAACAGTTGGGCCTGACAATTCTCTGGCATCATTTAAAGATAGGATTGTGTTTGCTCCCTCCGAACAAAATAGCATCAGTGCAGGCATGGTCGCGCTTCTGGCGCAGGCTGCTTTTGAGCGCGGAGAAACTTTACTGGAAGCACATGAGCTCGAAGCCACTTACGGTATTGAATCCGCTGCCAAACGCAATCTAAAGAATAAAGGTGACTAATAAGATGGTGCAGGAGATCAGACGTGCCCGCGAGGCTGACCTGAAAGAGATTTTCGCCATAGAGACTGCTGTGCAGAAAGCTCCCTGGGCTGAATCAGTTTTTGCTGATATTCAGAGGGATGAGGACGCCTACTTTTTCGTTGCGGATGAAGGTGGTTCAAGGCCGGTCGCTTTTCTTATTGCAATTAGTGGCGATGATTTTTTGGAAATTCTGAACTTCGCAGTAGCGCCTGCTTCACAGCGACAGGGTATCGGAGGCAGACTTTTTCAATATGTTTTGAATGAGGCATCTAAGGCAGGTATTTCCTCTGTACGTCTGGAAGTCAGAGAAAGCAATGCACCGGCCATAGCGATTTATACTGCAAGCGGTCTGGAAGTTGTGGGAATGCGCAAGGGATATTATAACGATAATGGTGAAAATGCCCTGCTTATGACAGGGGAAATCTCTTTAATTTAGTAAATTAGCGATAAAAGTGAAAAAAACCGGCATAAGCATGTGAAATGTATTCATTGACAGCTATTCGACTTGCTGACTATACTTATGTGAGGTAAGCATCTGTTACCATTTAGAAAATGTTGAGTTTCAGCACATTAGGCTGACGGAGGAAAATTTATGATTTCAAAGGAAGTCTGTTTTGCGTGCGACGAAGATACGCACATGAAATCTATCGCATTGTTGATACAAAAAGCCTCGAACTTTGATTCGAGTATCTACATCGAGAAAGATGATCGTCGCGCTAACGCAAAAAGCTTGCTTGGGGTGATGTCACTGGGTATTGACAGTGGTGACCACTTAAAGGTCGTTGCGGAAGGTGAAGATGAAGAGGCAGCAGTTGAACTTATCGTAGATTACATGGCAGATACCACAAAGGAACTGTAAAAGTAATGCAAATATGGATCCGGAATGAGCCTGATCCATACAAAGCAATTTAAGAAGAACACTATTATTCTGTACTATTGAGGACTGCATCATTACTGCAGTCCTCTTACTACCGGCCGATTCATATGTATAGAGGAGTCAAGTGATGCAGCACAGCTCAGAGCAGCAGCCTTCATTTGCATTCAGACTTAATTTAGTTCCCGAAGAACCCGGTGTCTATTTGATGAAAGACGACACGGGTTCTGTTATTTATGTCGGAAAAGCACTCTCCTTGCGCAGCCGGCTCAGTTCTTATTTCACTGCAAAACCTGATGGAAATGCCAAAGTTCAGGCTATGATCAAGCGCATCGCTGACTTTGAGATCATCGTCTGCTCCACTGAACTCGAGGCTCTGATTCTGGAAGCCAACCTGATTAAAGAACATAAGCCCCGTTACAATATTCTCTTGCGAGATGATAAGGAATACCCCTATATCCGTGTCACTCTACAGGATGCTTTCCCCAAAGTTGAAAAATCTTTCCATGTTGAGGATGATGTTAAGGAAGGCGCCCGCTATTTTGGCCCCTGGTTAAGCGGTGATATAAGCCGTGCACTTGATGCTCTCCAGAGCATATATCCCTTGCGTACCTGCAAGCGAGACTTGCCTCGAGATATCGGTAAAAAACGTCCTTGTCTTAATTATTATATCGGCAGATGTCTTGGACCTTGCACCGGTGAGGTGTCAGAGGAAGAATATGGCACAATGCTTGCTGATGTCATCCGCTTCCTCGAAGGACGCTACAGTGAACTGACCCAGAATCTCAAAGCGGAAATGGAAGCTGCCAGTGAAGTGCTTGATTTCGAACGGGCTGCAGTTATTCGTGAAAAGTGGCAAGCTTTGCGCAGACTGGAAGAAAAACAGCACATAGTAGACCCACAGGGCGGTGATTATGATGCCCTGGCTATGGAACGAAATGGCAGTGATATTTCGCTGCAAAAACTGGAAGTACGCGGAGGCCGCGTGACCGGCCGCGTTTACCGTTTTGCCGAGGATACAGGTGAAGCTGACGGTAACTATCTGGAAGTCTTCCTGCGATCACTTTATGAACGGGCTGACAGCATACCTCCTTTGATTTTGCTCAGCACACCAATAAATGACCAGGAATTGGTAGCAGAATATCTGTCTGAACTTCGCGGGAGTAAAGTGAGTTTACATGTACCGCAGAGAGGTGCAAAAAAAGCGACTATTGATCTTGCAAGTAAAAATGCCGGTTGGTCTTTGATGCGTCACACTTTAATGGGAGGAAAATCCGCCCAGGATCTGGAGTTGACACTCAGGACTATAGCAGAATATACCGGTTGTAAAGGTTACCCACAAAGGATTGAAGCTTACGATATCTCCTCATCCGGTGCCGAGGAGAGGACCGGCGCCATGGTTGTTTTCCGGGATGGCCGACCTGAACACAAATCATACCGGCATTTCACCATAAAGAGTTTTGAAGGAATTGATGACTACCGGGCTATGCGTGAGTTGACAGAACGCAGGCTGCGCCACTTGAAGGATGAGAATGTTGACAGCAGACCTGATATAATATTTGTCGACGGCGGTCCTGGGCATGTAAATGCTGTTAAAGATTTACTGGATGATGCCGGCATTACTCTTGCCGGAATTGTGAAAGATAACAGGCACCGGACACGGGGTCTGGTTCTTAGTAGTGGCAATATTATTGAGTTGTCACAGGCTCCAGAGGGAGAAGACGCCGATGAAAGAGCCATCCGTCTGGGAGTTTTGCGCCTGCTCACCGCTTTGCAGGATGAAGCACACCGCTTTGCCAACCGCTTACGCAATCAGCAGGAAAAGAAGCGTCGGATGCAATATCAGATTGAAAGCATTCCCGGAGTCGGTCCGGCCCGCCGCAAGCTTTTGCTAAAAGAATTCGGTTCTATCAAGAAATTGTCCGAAGCCGACCTGAAAGATCTAAAAGCAGTGAAGGGTCTGCCGGAAGAAGTCGCAGAAGCAGTTTACCTGCATTTTCATCGTGAGGGAATCTGAAGTGAAATTATTTGCCTTATCTGATCTTCATTTAGCCCATACTGTGGATAAGCCCATGACGATTTTTGGCGAAAAGTGGAAAAATCACACGCAGATGATTGAGAAATCATGGCACAAAACTGTAACTGAAAAAGATCTGGTTATCCTGGGCGGAGATATTTCCTGGGCTAAAAGTATGGATGAGGCAGTAGCAGATTTACGTTTCATTGATAAGCTGCCGGGGCAGAAACTTCTGCTACGCGGCAATCACGATTATTGGTGGACCAGTCTCAGAAAAATGAATGAACTCTGTGTCCGGGAAAATCTCACCAGTCTATGCTTTTTGCGTAACAATGCATTGCGTTTCGGCTCTTTTTTGATAGGAGGAACGCGTGGATGGTTGCTGCCGGGTGATGATGAGTTCACTCACCAGGATCAGAAAATATTTGATAGAGAGTTGATCCGCATGCAGCTTTCTCTTGATGAAATGAATCTGGTAAACAGAAAGAGTGGAGGCGGGCTGACGCAGGTATTTGCAATGCATTATCCCCCCATTTCTGCCGGAGGCGCCACCAGCAAAATGGCGGATTTGCTGACCGAGGCGGAAATTCCAATGTGTATCTTCGGGCACATTCATCACGAGCTGCCCCTGTATTTAAGTTCACCGCGGCTCAATAAAGTGCGTTACGTTTTAACTTCTGCGGATCAGGTAAACTTTACTCCTGTATTGCTCGGAAAAGATGGAACTCTCCGTGATTTTGATAATAAGGCTGCTGAACAATCTGAGGCAGGGAAGGACATTTAATGCAAAAAAGTATGACCGGTTATGGATCCGGTTCAGCCAAAAACAAAAATCTCTCTGTAACAATTGAAGTCAAATCTGTAAATCATCGCTTTCTGGATGTCTCTGTACGTATGCCACGCAGTTTTCTGCGTTTTGAGAACGCATTGCGCATACAGGTTCAGGAGAGGATCAAGCGCGGTAAAGTCGATATTTTTGTCAGTCTGGAGCAGCTTGAATCCAGCGGCCGGAAGGTTAAACTTGACCGAGGCCTTGCTGAGTCATACTTTGAAGCTTTGACAGAACTTGCTGTTCTGACGAAGTCTGAAGATTCTTTTGAGCCTGTCATTACTATGAGCAGATTCAATGATCTTTTCATCGATGTGGACGACCCACTGGATGAAGAAAGCATCAGTGATATCTTAACCAGGGCCATGGATGCTGCTCTGACCGAGTTGGAAGACGCGCGGCAGGTGGAAGGTAACCGGCTGACTCGGAATCTTTTGGAGAAGACTGATATTCTTGAAGATGAGAGAAAGAAGGTTGAAGAGCTTTCCCCCCGTGTGGTTGACCAATATCGTGAGCGGCTTCTCGCACGTGCTGAGGAGCTTTTAGATGAAGAACGTCAGGAATGGTATGATGATCAGCGGCTCTTTGCGGAAACAGCTATCTTCGCTGATAAGTCTGCTATTGATGAGGAAATGACACGCCTGAAAAGTCATCTGCTTTCTCTGAGTGAGATTTTGAAGGGAGATGGGCCAAGTGGTCGCCAACTTGACTTCCTGATTCAGGAACTTAATCGTGAGATAAATACCATAGGTTCAAAAGCTAATGATTTTGAGATCTCGCAGTCTGTTGTGACTATGAAAAGTGTCTTGGAACAAATTCGTGAGCAAGTGCAGAATTTGGAATAAGCCGATAGTACGTTTTTTTATAACACTAGATTTAGAGGAGGAGTAGGATTTGGAATATAGAATGCTGCCCATAGGGCATGGTCACCTTGTTTCAGAGGCCAGGCTGATATCCATAGTCTCTCCGGATTCAGCTCCGATCAAGCGCCTGATTCAGGATGCACGCGATCGCAGAACCTTAATCGATGCGACAGCCGGACGCAAGACTCAATCAGTATTGATAATGGATAGCGACCACATTGTGCTTTCATCACTGGCACCGTCATCTTTGCAGGTGCTGCGCGCTGACTCTCAGTTATCCGATGAAGCATTTGAAGAAGAGGAGCCGCAAAATGACTGACCGAATCACTATTGTGCAAAAAGAAGGGATTACCCTTGTTGTGTCCGGACCATCCGGTGTTGGCAAAAACTCTGTAATTAATGCGCTACGTGAACGTTACAATGACATCCGCCACTCTGTATCGGTGACAACACGGTCTCCAAGAGAAGCAGAGATAGACGGTGTACACTACTATTTCAGGACAAAGGCCGAGTTTGAGGAAATGATCGCTGAAGGCGAGATTCTGGAATATGACATCTATTGTGATGAGTATTACGGCACTCCCAGGTCACCTTTGGAGCGAATGCGGAGAGAAGGTATCAATGTTCTGCTGGATTTAACAGTCAAAGGAGCTCTTTCTTTGAAAGAAAGTTATCCTAATGCAGTTTTGTTATTTCTCATTCCTCCGTCCGGAGCAGCTTTGGAAGAACGACTCTTAAACCGGGCTACTGAAAGTGAGGAAATTATCCAGTCACGTATGAATGAATCATGGGAAGAAATGAATTCAGCCTTTGAATTTGATTATCTGGTTGTGAATGATGACCTGCTTCAGGCTGTACAGGACATTGAAGCTATCTATTGGGCTGAAAAGCACCGTGCGTCAAGGCTCTTCATTGACGGAATGCAGTGAAAAAGATATAATCTTTAAGGTCCGCAAAAATAAAATAACGTTGTTTGTATATAGAGATTTAAAGATGACAAGGAGCAAAAAATGCTAACAAAACCTCCTCTGGAGCAACTACTTCCAAGAGCCGAGAACAGATATGTTCTGGCCATGTTTGCAGCACGCAGAGCGCGTCAGCTGACAGATGGTGCCAGACCTTTGGTTGAATCCAAAACGCCAAATCAAGTTTCCCTGGCGTGTGAAGAAATCGGAAGCGGAGCAGTAGTTTACCGTCAGGGCAAACACGACGTTTCCATTCCGGAACGTCCCGAAATCATTGCACAGCGTGAAGCAAGCCGACGTGAAGCAGAAGCCAAACGCGCCGAGGACATGTTGGAGGAACAGCGTCGTCCATCGGCCAGACGTCAGGCAAGAGAAGGTTCCACTTTTGAAAAAGAGGGAATCAGTGCTCAGGAAGCTTCATTGATAGCAGAGCAACTGGTACAGTTTGTTACTGAACAGGAATCTCAGGTGGAAGGTCAGATATCTTCTCAAATTGATTTTACTTCTTTTACTGAGAGCTTGAATGCACAAGACAGAGCTGAATACGAAGTTAAAGAAGAGGATGAAGATTAATATGCTGCCTACCGATAAATCTATGGCGACAATTGTCGCTCTGGCATCTAATCGCGGTTTTATTTATCCGGGATCTGAACTATATGGAGGATTGGCCAATTCCTGGGACTATGGTCCTTATGGAGTAATCTTGAAACAGAATGTGAAGGCAGCCTGGTGGAGACGCTTTATAGAAACTTCTCCCTATAACGTCGGGCTGGACGCAGCGATTCTGATGAATCCTCAAGTTTGGATTGCTTCAGGTCATGTAGCTGGCTTTTCCGATCCTTTGATAGATTGCCGTGCCTGCCACTCGCGTCATCGGGCCGATCAGATTATTGATGACTGGAATGAAGCTAATAATGTTGAAGGATCAGTCGAAGGCTGGAGCAACGAGGAACTGCAGAATTATATTGCAGAAAAAGGTATCTCCTGTCCGGTATGCGGAGCTCAGGACTTTACCGACATTCGTCATTTCAATCTGATGTTCAAGACTAAACAAGGTGTCACCGAAGATAGTCAGTCTGATATTTACCTGCGCCCGGAAACAGCTCAGGGTATATTTGTAAATTTTAAAAACGTGCAGCGGACATCGCGCCGGAAGATTCCTTTCGGCATCGGTCAGATAGGTAAAGCTTTCCGTAATGAGATCACACCCGGAAACTTTATTTTCCGTACACGAGAATTTGAACAGATGGAACTGGAGTTCTTCTGTGAGCCCGGAACCGATGATAACTGGTTTGATTATTGGCGGGATTTTTCTTTCCAATGGCTGCTCGATCTCGGTCTGGCCAAGGAAAACTTGCGTTGGCGTGACCATAGTGCTGAGGAATTATCTTTTTATTCCAAGGCGACCAGCGATGTGGAGTATATCTATCCGTTCGGTTGGGGAGAGCTTTGGGGTGTAGCCAACCGTACAGATTACGATTTGTCACGTCATATGGAGTTCGCCAAAGAAGATTTGCGTTATTTTGATCCATATACCAATGAAAAATATATTCCCTATGTTATAGAGCCTTCGCTGGGCGTAGATCGTCTTTTCCTTGCAATATTATGTGACGCCTACGATATTGAAACGCTGGAAAACGGTGAAGAACGCACGGTGCTTCGTTTTGAACCTGCCTTGGCTCCTGTTAATGTAGCGGTTCTGCCCTTGTCGAATAAATTGCAGGAAGAAGCAGAGAAGGTTTATCAGATGCTGCTGCCTCACTTCCGCTGTGAATTTGACGAGCGTCAGAGCATAGGTAAGCGCTATCGCCGACAAGATGAGATCGGCACTCCCTACTGTGTAACTTTTGACTTTGATTCGCTCGAAGACAATCAAGTGACAATACGTGAACGTGACTCGATGGATCAGCTGCGTTTACCCATAAATGAACTTGTTGACTATTTTGCCGGCAAGTTCGATCTACCATAAGAAAGTATTTAGGAGGAATAAATGACAAAATACGTCTACATGTTTTCAGAGGGCAACGCCAATATGCGTGATTTGCTTGGCGGCAAAGGAGCCAACCTGGCTGAAATGACCGGAATGGGTCTGCCGGTACCACAGGGCTTTACTATTACCACCGAAGCCTGCAATCGCTATTACGATGAAGGCAGAGTTATATCTGAAGAGATCAAACAAGAAATTGTTGATGCAATGAGAGAAGAAGAAGAGCGCACAGACAAGGTTTTCGGTGATCCGGAAAAACCATTGCTGGTTTCAGTTCGCTCTGGCTCCCGTGCCTCTATGCCGGGAATGATGGACACGGTTCTTAACCTCGGCCTTAATGATGAGGTAGTAGAAGGTTTGGCGAAACTTACAGATAATGAACGTTTTGCTTATGACAGCTATCGCAGATTCATCATGATGTTCGGCGACGTTGTTATGGAAGTCCACAAGGATTTATTCGAAGATGAATTGGGCCGCATCAAGGCTGAAAAGGGCATCGTTGATGATCTGGACCTCTCAGCTGAAGATATGAAGAGAGTTGCTGCAAACTTCAAAGCTATTTATGAGCGTGAAAAGGGAGAAGCTTTTCCTCAGGATCCGATGGTCCAGCTGATGGAATCAATTGAAGCTGTTTTCCGTTCATGGAATAACCCCCGAGCACTTTTCTATCGCCAGATGAATAACATCCCATCTGCCTGGGGCACTGCTGTTAACGTTCAGGAAATGGTTTACGGCAATATGGGTGAAACTTCAGGTACAGGTGTAGCCTTTACCCGCGATCCTGCTACCGGTGAGAATGTTCTCTACGGCGAATATCTGATGAATGCCCAGGGCGAAGACGTTGTTGCGGGTACCCGCACACCTTTCCCCATCTCTCACCTCCAGGAACAGTTCCCTGAAATTTATGAAGAGTTCAAGAAATATGGTGACGAACTTGAAGTCCATTATGGCGATATGCAGGACCTTGAGTTCACAATCGAGAATGGCAAGCTTTTTGTCCTTCAGACCAGAAGCGGCAAGCGCACAGCTTCCGCTGCTCTGAAAGTTGCTGTCGATATGGTGGCAGAAGGTATTCTCTCACGCGAAGAAGCGATTCTGCATATTGATCCCAGCCAGCTCGATGCACTGATGCATCCGATGTTTGAAGACAAGGCACTGGCGGCTGCTGATCAAATAGCTAAGGGTTTGCCTGCATCACCGGGCGCAGCCAGTGGCAAAATCGTTTTCTCAGCTGACCAGGCATTTGAATTAGCTAAAGAAGGTGAAAAGGTAATTCTCGTGCGTGATGAAACGTCCGCTGAGGATATTCACGGCATGAGTGCTGCTGAAGGTATTTTGACCGCTCGTGGCGGCATGACCAGTCACGCCGCTGTAGTCGCGCGAGGCATGGGTAAGTGCTGTGTTGCCGGAAGCTCTGAGATCAGTATTGATTATGCCAAGGGCACTATGAAAGCTGATGGCAGGACTTTTAACGCCGGCGACTGGATTTCCCTGAATGGTTCAACAGGAACTGTTTATGCCGGACAGATCGCTACTAAAGAAGCTGAGCAGAGTGATGATTTTGTGACCGTAATGGAGTGGGCTGACGAATTCCGCGAGATGGATGTTCGTGCCAATGCTGACTCAGGCCACGATGCACAAGTAGCACTTAATCTGGGAGCACAGGGAATCGGTTTGACCCGTACAGAACACATGTTCTTTGATCCTGCAAGAATTTTCAGTTTCCGTAAGATGATTGTGGCCAAAGATGAAGAAACACGTCGTAATGCTCTTGAGGCTATTTTGCCTGACCAGCAGCAGGACTTCCTGGAGATCTTCCGTGTAATGGACGGAAACCCTGTTGTTATCCGCCTCTTAGATCCGCCCTTGCATGAGTTCTTGCCTCAGGAAGAAGCTGAAGTGCGTGAACTGGCCACAAACCTTAACATGGAATATGACGAGCTTAAGAGCATCATCTCCGGTTTGAGCGAACTCAACCCGATGTTGGGCCACCGTGGTTGCCGTCTGGCAATCAGTTATCCTGAAATTGCTGAGATGCAAACAAAAGCCATTATTGGTGCAGCTATTGAAGCCACTAAGGAAGGTGTACGCGTAATTCCCGAAATCATGGTTCCCCTGGTTTCCGACGTTAAAGAATTAGAGTATCTGAACGGTGTTATTAAACCTGTCGCAGATAAAATGATCGCTGAAAGCGGCGTGCAATTAGCCTATATGGTCGGCACCATGTTGGAAATTCCACGCGCAGCCATGACCTCGGACGAAATTGCTCTGGAAGCTGATTTCTTCAGTTTCGGCACTAATGACCTGACTCAGATGGGTTACGGTCTGTCACGTGACGACGCTGGCCCCATTCTTGATACATACTATGAAAAGGGTATCTTCGAAGCTGACCCGACAGCTCATATTGACCGCGCAGGCATTGGCAGATTGATGCGTATTTCCTGCGAAGACGGACGCAGAGCACGCCCTGACCTTGAACTGGGCATCTGCGGTGAGCACGGCGGCGACCCTTACTCTGTTGAATTCTGTCAGATGTTGAAGCTGGACTATGTTTCCTGTTCACCTTACCGTGTGCCGATCGCACGCCTGGCCGCTGCTCAGGCAGCCCTGCGTTATCCGCGCAATAAGTAATTAGATATATCCGCAAGTAATGAAGATGGTTCCCCCACGCATCCTGTATGGGGGAACTATTTTTTTTGAAGAGATACTAGTATCATAAGACGATGGACAGCGTACTGGAAGAAAATAAGAAGA
>JAAYEX010000220.1 GCA_012728535.1 Clostridiaceae bacterium
ATGCAGTAACTAACGATGACATTATAAGACAGTATATATTTTGCTATATTTTAATATCATTGTATTGTAGTTTGATAATTGAATATGGAGGTGATTACCATTAACTGGCTAGAATTATTAGTCGGTCTTTTTATAGGTGCTATCCTCGCTATGCTTTTAACTAGAATGTATTTTATAAAAGGTCTGGATGAAAAGAGTAAAAAGCTGGATGAGTCACGTAAGAAGACTGAAGAAGAAGCCTTAGAACTTATTGGTGAAGCTGTTAAGACAGGTGAAGATAAGAAGCGTGAGCTACTATTGCTCGCGAAAGAAGAAGTTCACAAAACCCGTCTCGAACTAGAGAGAGATGTCCGCGAAAAGCGACAGGAAATCTCTCGAGAAAGGGCACGTCTGGAGCAGAAGGAAGAACAGCTTGATCGACGGACACAAAGTCTGGAAGACCGAAGCCGTAATAATGATGACCGTGAAGAGCAGCTTAATGAGCGTGAAGAAGAGATTCAAATGCTCGACGCCAGAAAGACTGCTGAACTTGAACGGATCGCCGGCTTAACTATCAGTGACGCACGTGAGCTGGTTCTCGAAGATGCTGAGAGAGAATACCGCCATGATATGGCTGTACTTTATCGCAGAATCGAAGAGGAAAGCAAGACAAAAGCAGATGATAGAGCAAAGGAAATTGTAGTTTCTTCAATCCAACGTTATGCCTCGGACTATGTCTCAGATGCCAGCGTTTCGGTTGTCGTTTTGCCCAATGAAGAAATGAAGGGTAGAATAATTGGCCGTGAAGGGCGCAATATCCGTACTATCGAGCAGTTGACCGGCGTTGATCTGATCATCGATGACACTCCGGAAGCAGTGATAATTTCTTGCTTTGATCCTATAAGAAGAGAAGTTGCCCGCATTGCAATTGAAAAGCTCGTTCAGGACGGTAGAATTCATCCCTCCCGCATTGAGGAAATGATCGACAAAGCTCAGGCTGAGGTCAAAAACTCTATTGTTGAAGCGGGTGAGCAGGCTGTCTTTGAAACAGGTGTGATCGGACTGCCTCAGGAGATTATTAATACTTTGGGTAGACTACGCTATCGCACCAGTTACGGACAAAACGTCCTGCAGCATTCTATCGAAGTGTGTTTACTCACAGGGATGATGGCTGCTGAACTGGATCTCGATGTTGACGCAGCGAAACGTGCAGGTCTCCTGCATGATATCGGTAAGGCTGTTGACTTTGAAATGGAGGGTTCTCACGTTGAATTGGGTGTTGAACTGGCTAAACGGTACAAGCTTGATCCAATCACTATCAACGGTATTGAGTCACATCACGGCGATAAAGAGCCTAATACACTAATCTCTTCTCTGGTTGGAGCCGCAGACGCGATTTCAGCTGCCAGACCCGGAGCACGCAGGGATAACGTCGAGAACTATATAAGACGTATTGAGAGATTAGAAGAGATTGCAAATTCAATGGAAGGCGTAGAAAATTCCTACGCAGTACAAGCCGGTCGTGAAATCAGAGTTATTGTCATGCCGGATAAAATGTCGGAGGAGGAAATGCCTCTCCGAGCTCACGAAATCAGCAAGCAGATTGAACAGGAACTTAGCTATCCCGGTCAAATCAAAGTAAATCTTATTCGGGAAAGTCGTGTAGTTGATTATGCTAAATAAGTAAAAAACTGTCTCCCATCGGGAGGCAGTTTTTTTTTACATATTTTATGTTAATCTATTTCCATCTATGAATAAGACCAGCAGACGAAAGTCTTTCAATATTAAAAACACAATCAAAGCCATTTTCACCTGTTGGCTATGTCTTTTGATGCTTGCGCTTCCCTTGGCATGTCAGAGAGGGATTGATCCTGAGATCTTAGATCCTGATATTGATAGCGGTGAGCATATACTTCCATCGATAATTCCGGGAACTGAAGAGCCCATTTCCAGCTTGCGTTTGCGTTATCATGACGAAGGTAATTTGAATCCGCTGAGAAAACACTCCTACAGCACTGCTGCTATCTTTACCTTAGTCTATGATTCTCTCTTTGCCTATGATGCTGCAGGTGTTTTGCACCCTGATCTCGCAGATTCAGCAGTTTTATCTGAAGATCAGCTGATCTGGACCATCAGTCTCAGAGATATTAATTTCCATTCCGGTGAAAAACTGACTTCCGCAGATGTAGAGGCATCCCTACGTTTTTGGCTAAACATTAATCTCAATCATATTCCGGATATTTTAATTGAAGAGGAAATACCATCCTCTGAAGAGACAGGTCAAGAAATTGAAGAAGATCCCGACAATCCTCATATTCCGGAAGATACGGGTGAAGAGGATTTACCTTCAGGAATAGAAACAGAAGAAAGTACTAGTGAGCCTGTTCAGGAAACAATCGACGACGAATATAACTATTATATTGATACTCCTGTTTTAGGAGAAGCGGCGCAAATTGAATTATATTCCGGTACTTTAGCTGTGAGTCTTGAGCGGGGTCTTTTGATTGAAGCAATCGGAAGACCGAATGCGAATACATTGCAGATTAAGCTTCAAGAAGCTGGCCCCATACTGGATTTGCTGACTTTTCCCATTGTCCCTGCAGCTAATGTTGAAAGCAGCTCTTATCAGTTCATTCCCGGTACCGGTGAATATCAGATAAGTGAAAGAGACGATAATGGTCACCTTGTTTTAAGAAGACAGACAGCTGATGATGCTCAGATTACAAAGATCATTGCCTATAACTGTGCCGGTGTAATAGAGGCACTTGAGCTATTTGAAGATGACAATCTCGACATACTCCTACTGGGAAGAGAAGAAGCTGCCCGCCTTCGGGAGCGCTCCAGAGTAAGGAGTCAGAATTACACGGATTCGGGTTATGTATCATTATATGTCCCGGATTCCGGTCTGAAAGCACAGCTGGAAACAGCTATATCTCAGATGAATCCCGATTATCTAAGTTCACCTTTTCCATATCTGCCTTATTACATTCGCTCAGGAGATTTCAGGCTCCTCGAGCAAAATGATCTTGTAATAGAACCGAGCAATACATTTCCTACCACAGTTGTTAGCGACCCACAAACGGTTGCGCCGGATACCGACACTGAAAATACTGATGAAGATAAGCCGGAAAATCTCCCCGAATACCGTGTTCTTATGCCGCGAGTTTATTATCCCTTAGGCTTACAAAGCCAGCTGGCATCACTCATTGCCCAAAGTGGAGCTAGGGCCGAATTTATAATGGTGAGGTCAAAAGACTACCGGCAGGAATTGCTTCTGAAAAAATATGATATTGCACTTTTGCTGGATGAAAGTGCTTCTTATGGTGATCCCTATGATTACGCTCTAGGTTTACTCCGGCAAAATCTGATCAGCGATATTGACGTAACTAGTGGACAGCTAGCTATCCTTAAAGATGGCAGGTACAGACAGGCAGAGCTATCGGAAAGCAGCTCGGATAACGAAGCGAGTTATTTGCAGAATGTTAATGATCTTTTTGCAGATCTTCCTGTGATAGGACTTAGCGGTACATCTACATTACTATGGTATCGTGATGGCGTTGAAGGCACATTGAGCGGAACAGCTGAATTACCCTATGAGGGAATAGAGAGTATCAGAGTATGGCAGCCATAATGGTAACAATCTTAATAACCTTGGATCAGCTGACAAAAGGGTTGGTAGAACGTCTTTTGTCCGGTGGAGAGTCTCTGATTGTAATACCCGGATTCTTTCAAATCAAAATGTCGCTGAATACCGGCGCTGCCTGGGGTTTCTTGTCCGACATGTCCTGGGGTATTCATGTTTTATCGCTCTTGTCTTTAATCATGTCCTTCCTGCTCATTTATTGGCTGAAGGGGACAGAAGATAAGAAGGGACGTATTGTTTTAAGCCTCATTCTCGCCGGGAGTTTGGGCAATCTCATAGACCGTGTACGTATTGGTGCAGTAACCGATTTTCTAATGTTTAATTTCGGTTCATGGTATTTCCCCAGCTTTAACGTTGCCGATATGTGCATAACTATCGGTGCCGGTCTCCTGATTCTATTTGCACTGATCGATAAAAACTTTTTAAACAGTATTTTTCGACTCGAACATGAGATCGAACCGGTTGGAGTTGATAACGATGCTACATCGTGAGTTTACATTAACGCCTGAAGAAGCAGGAGAGAGGCTTGATCATTTTCTGGTCAAGATATTCCCTGATAAATCGCGTTCATTTTGGCAGAAAAATATCAAGAATGCGGCAGTGCTTGTTAATAATGATAGAGCTAAAAGCTCCCAAATCCTGGAAGCTTACGATTTGATCAGTATAAATATTATTGAGAACAAACTTGAGGAAATAGTTGAAGCTCCGCCCTTGCATGTTATTTATGAAGATCATGATCTGGCTGTGATAGAAAAAGCTGCCGGAGTTGTCACTCATTCAGCTCCGGGACACAGCTCGGGTACTTTGGCAGAGTCAGTGCAGAACTATTTCGGTAACAGCTTGTCAGATTTGGGGGACAACAACAGACGTGGCATTGTGCACCGCCTGGACAAGGATACGTCAGGTTTACTTCTAATAGCAAAGACTAACGAAGCACATAAAGGTCTGGCCGCCGCTTTTAAGGATCACGATGTTTTACGTGAATATGAGGCTATTGTTCTAGGCATACCGGAAACCAGGGCAGGACTGATAGATGCAGCTTTAGCCAGGGACCCCCGCGATAGAAAGCGGATTTCCGTCCAGGCTGATGGCAAGGAAGCGAAAACCTACTTTGAAGTTCTGGCAAGTAATAATGAACTCTCACACTTACGTTTAAGACTCCAAACCGGACGTACTCATCAGATCAGAGTACATCTTGCGATGATCGGCTGTCCGGTTTTGAATGATGAGAAATACGGCGGCAAACGTGTACGGGTTTTGGAAGAAGATGACATTCTCCTGCATGCCGTCAAATTGGCCTTTACTCATCCAATCAGTGGAGAAGAATTAAGTTTTTCCAGTGGGTTACCATTACGCTTTGAGAGGTTTTTACGAAAAATATATATGAACCTTGGATAGGGAAAAAATACTTAAGAAATCTGAAATAATTAGACACAGTCGCCTCAGCATGATGTATTCTTAATATATGACAGATAAGAAAAAACGCAGTTTATATTTAAGTATTCTGATGATTGTATTAGGGCTTGCGCTTGCAGCTTTTAGCCGCTCTTTAGTTGTGGGCAAAAGCAGCAGCAGCGAACGGATCTCAATATATCAGGAGACGATTCTGGAATATGAAGCCTTACAGGCACAGAATCAACGCCTGATTGAGCAAAACGATTTGTTGGAATCCAAAAAAGATGTGCTTATCAGTAATCTGGAAGGTGACGAATCTTATGAAGAGATCATCAAAGAACGTGAATATTACGCTCTGATCTCGGGTATGGCTGCTGTCGAAGGCCCCGGAATCAGAGTGGTCCTCAATGACCGTATTGAATATGATCCTGCCAGAAACCCTATTGAATCGATAGTACATGACAAGACTGTCTTACATGTCATAGATATACTTAAGGCCAACGGTGCGCAGGCTTTAGCCTTTAATAGCACAAGGCTTACAGCGGTTGCGCAGATTGGCTGTATCGGGCCTACCATACTCTGCTATAACAACCGGCAGATGCCTCCCTACGTGATTGAGGCTATCGGCCCGATGGAAGAGATGGCCAATGCCATTGCCGGTGACTCGTACTTAAGTCACATAACATCCTCTGAAATCGGAATTCGTATGAGTATTAATATGATGGAAAATCTGGCTCTACCTTCATTTTCCAGAACCGGCGATTACCGGTCATTGATTACTTTACTTGAAGCAAAATAACCCTGTTAGGAGACTTGTGTTTATGGATAAGAAAAAGTGGGCTCAAAGAGGTGGATTATTAGCTATTTGTATCTTGTTGGGTATTGCCCTGGCTGTATTGATGAAAGGACAGAACACAAGCAGCCTGAGTGAACAGAATATGCAGGACCTGCAAAACAATGTCATTGAGTATCAACGCCGCAATGAGGAGTTATCTAACCGCAATGCACAACTGCAGAATTATATAAGTGAACTGGAGTCAGATTTGACCGGAGAAGGTAATGAAGTCATTTCCCGACTGATCGATGAAAGAGAAAGCTATGCAATCTTTGCAGGTATGAGATCAGCTGTTAACTCAGGTGTGGTGATCACGCTCAGCACCGTGCCCGGGCAAAAAATGAAAGACAGCGTGCTGAGAGAGTTTGTTAACGAATTGTCCGCTTTAGGTGCACAGGCTATCTCGATCAATGATGAGCGGAAAGTTTCTACTACAGAAATCCGTGCCAGACAGGACTCTATCCTGATTAACAGCGTCGCCTTTGACCGCGAACATGATTTTGAAATAAAGGCTATTATGCGACCTGATGATCTTGAACAAAACGTACTGCCATATCTCAAGACAGTCAGCGACTCGATCGCAGCTCAGCTTGGAGATGAGGCTCCTTCGGTGAGGATAGAAACTTCGGCAAATGTAGAGATTCCGGCCTTAAGAGAAGATAGGATTGCCTATCAGTACGATTTACTTAAACCGGTCCAGCAGAATACTGCCCCATAGGTGGATAAAAGTTATACTGTAAATATGGAAAATAATAAAAGAATATTTGAAAAATATATCGAATTAGATAGTCCGGAGGAAGCTTTATCTTTACTGGGAGCCTGTAGCTGCCACGGTGATCTGGTAGAGCGGGCACTCTCAGTGGACTGTGATACCACAGCTGATGGCATGCTTGTCAGAGGTTCTGACAGAAGGAAAGTGGATGCAGCTATTCGTGTCTTTGAGCGTTTACATGATTTGTGCCGTGACGGAACTCCGGTTACGGAGCAATTAGTACGTTATTTGCTTGATGCTGCACTGGACGACACTTTTTCTGAAGCTGAATTATTCACTCCTGATTTGATTTGTGTTAACGCTAAGGGTAAACCTGTACTTAGTAAAACTACAGGGCAGAAGAAGTATATTGATGCCATTCGTCAACACGAACTGACTTTTGCCATTGGTCCCGCCGGTACCGGTAAAACTTATCTGGCAGTTGCTATGGCAGTTAAAGCTTTCAGAAATCACGATGTATCACGTATAATTCTGACTCGACCTGCAGTAGAGGCAGGGGAGAATTTGGGCTTTTTGCCGGGTGATCTGCAAAACAAGGTCGATCCCTATATGAGGCCCTTGTATGACTCTTTAAATGATTTGATGGGTTTTGATCAATACCACAGACATCTGGAAAGGGGCGAAATTGAGGTATCTCCTCTGGCTTATATGCGGGGTCGTACCCTGGATGATGCTTTTATCATTTTGGATGAAGCTCAGAACTGCACCAGTGAACAGATGAAAATGTTTTTGACTCGCATTGGCTATAACGCCAGAGCTGTAGTAACCGGTGATATAACCCAAATCGATCTGCCAAAAAGCACCCACTCCGGTCTGGCCAGTGCTGCAGACTTGCTCAAAGACGTTGAAGGAATAAAGAGTATAGAGCTGACAGAGCGGGATGTGGTCAGAAATCCGTTAGTACAGCGGATTATACGCGCCTATGAAAAAGCTGTAGCAAAGAGGAGTAAAAACCAACGCGAGGGTTATAAACGATGAAAATGTCCTTACGTAGCAAGAGATTACTGACCGGATTACTTGTAGTCCTCACTCTGCTTGTGATCACAATAATTGTCTACTTCGGTTCGATTCCGCGTACATACGACTTAGAATTAGGGGATACCAGCCTTTTTGATATTACCGCACCGCGCGCTATAGTGGATGTAGCTGAGACTGAAAGAAGGGCCAGGGAAGCGATGACGCTGGTTCCAAGTGTTATGATGCGTTCAGAAGAAAAGAGCTCAGCTTCTCTCTCAGCACTTTCATTATTCATAAGCATGGTTGACGAAAAACGCCTTGAGCTTTATCCGAATGAGCGGACAGACAGCACAATTAATGAAGGCAATGACAATGGCAATTCTACAGTAGTACCGACACGAAGGCCTTCTGAATCTACTATACAGTTGGCTGCGTCTTCACTTATTTCAGGACTTGATCAGAATCTCGGCATCGTTATTCAGTCAGGTGATGCTGAAGCTCTCATGCGTATAGAAAGAGACAGGCTGGATTCGATTTTTGATATCCTTGAAACTGAGGCGACTGCTCTGGTCTTGCAGTCGTTAGATAGCCTCTCCCTACAACGGGAGCTGGCCGAAAGCAGTGATCGGATATCAGAACAGCTTAGTTTCAATTCCACTGATGCAGACCTGATAGTTCGTGTTTTAACTCTGTTGGTTAAGCCGAATATTGAATACAATGTTGCAGCTACAGAAAGCGCAAAACAGGCCGCCTATGAGCAGGTCCTTAATAATCCTGTCATGGTTAACAGAGGCAGCAGGATAATCACTGCCGGCGAAGTTGTGACTGAAGATGTGCTGGATAAGCTAGTCGCTTTGGATCTTATTGATAATGATGAAACAGATTGGATGACCATATTCGGAACGGTCGGATTGGTTATGATAACAGCGGTTTTGTCCATCCTGTTTTTCTCGCGATACAATCGTGAGATTTTTGACGAACCCCGTCATATAGTTGCAGTAATAATTACTATCCTAATATGCTTGATTTTATCTGCCTATATATCATCTTCGTATCCTCTGGCAGCTCCGATATATTTCAGTGCTGTGGTTATTACTGCATATTTCGGTTTTCGTTCAGCATTGGTTATTTCCTTTCTGCTGGTACTCCTGGTGTCACCGATGGTTGGCTTTGCTCCCGCTTTCGCCCTGATCGCCATGAGTGGATCTTTAGTTGCCGCTTTGAACACAAGGGGCATAAACCGTCAGGACAATTACGCGAAAATTATCCTGGCTACAGCTGTCAATAATTTCTTTCTGACTACTATAATCGGGCTGCTGGAGAAGGAAACCTGGGCGATTATTTCCAATAATGTTGTTCAAACAGTACTTAGTGGTGTGCTTTCAGTTATTGTTGCGATCGGCATAATGCCGCTTTATGAGATGATCTTCAACACGGTTTCTCCTTTAAGATTAATTGAGCTGTCACAACCGGGTCACCCCCTGCTCAAGCGTCTCTTTGTAGAAGCGCCAGGCACTTCACAGCACAGTTTAATGGTGGCAAATCTGGCAGATGCTGCAGCGGAAGCTATCGGAGCCAATTCGATGATAGCCCGTACCGGCGCCTACTATCATGATATAGGCAAGCTGGAAGCTCCCATGTATTTTACAGAGAATCAATTGGGTGAAAACCCTCATGATCACTTGCCGCCGGAGGAGAGCTCCAGAATAATCACGCAGCATCCGAATGACAGCTTGAAGATAGGCCGTCGTTACCGTCTGCCTATGCCGATTTTGCGCATAGCCAATGAGCACCACGGTAGTACCAGACTGCGTTATTTCTACCATAAGGCTATGGCAGAAGCAGAGAAAAACGGAACGGCACCTCCCAGCGATAAGGCTTATCGCTACACAACTCCGATTCCATCTACCCCTGAATCAGCGGTAGTAATGCTGGCAGACTCAACTGAAGCTGCCATGCGTTCAGCTGGAACTGAGAATATTGCTGACACGGAAAAACTGATCCGTAGTATTTTTAAAGAAAAAATTGAGCAGGAGCAATTAAGAGACTCAGGATTGTCATTTGCTGATGTTGAGACGATAATTGATGCTTTCCTGCAGGTGTATGCAGGCCATTTCCATGAACGGGTGGTATATCCCGATACAACAGTGGAAGCTAAATAGAAGAGAAAAGAACAGCAAGTGCAGATAAATATTCACAACAAACAAAGAAAATATAATCCTGCCCTACTCCGGGGCACTGTCGAAGAATCTGTAAAGCGGACATTGGCTTATCTGCCTGAAGTAGGGCAGGTTATATCCGAATATGAGCTTGACTTCTCAGTCGAGGTCAGTTTTATCAGCAAAGATGCTATACGGGAACTTAACCGCGAGTATCGTCAAATCGCCCGTCCTACAGATATCTTGTCTTTTCCGGCTTTTGAGTGGAAGGATGGCAGATTAGCTGAGGACATTCAGCCCTGGCTGCCGTCAGATTCAGAGGACCAAACAGCTTTATCTCTAGGCGATATTGTGCTTTGCCTGGAAATTGTGGATAAACAGGCAGAGGAGTTTGCAAATACTTTGGAAGATGAACTTTTCTTTCTTACGGTCCACGGTGTTTTGCACCTGCTGGGTTATGATCATGAGCTTCCGGCTGATGAAATTAAAATGAAGGCTATGCAGGACAGAATCGTCAGCGGTGACTCTTCTGTGAAAATGCTGCCCTGTGGTTATGTGGTTTTGGCAGGCAGGCCTAATGTCGGCAAATCAACTCTTCTGAACTACCTGTCCGGAATGACCCTGGCTATTACGACTTCGAAACCTCAGACGACCAGAGATCTCATTCGTAGTGTATACAATGATGATAGCTGCCAAATTGCCTTTCTTGACACACCCGGATTTCACAAACCCAGAACTTCTTTGGGAAGAGCCATGTTGAAGACTGCCAGAGTGGCAATACGACAGGCAGATGTGCTCTTACTTATGGTAGAAGCCTCTTTCAAACCTTTTGTAGCTGATTTGGAAAAGGAAATCCTGAAAATTGCTGATGAGGATGATACAGCTGTTATTTTGCTGATTAACAAGAGTGATATTGTCGTCAAAGAAAATATCCTCCCCCTGATAGCTGCTTTCAGCGAAGCTTATCCCTTCAAGGCTATCATTCCTATTACTGCGTCTACCGGTGATGGGGTAGAAGAGGTCCTCAAGGAGATTAAGAAGTATCTGCCAATACAGGAAGCGATTTTTCCTGAAGGTGAGGAAACCAATGTAACTGAACGTAAGCTGGCGGGGGAATTGATCAGGCGGGAAGTTTTGCTGCAAACACAGGACGAAGTTCCTTTTGGTGTAGCGATCGTAATTGATGAATTTGTAGAAGAAAGCATGCCTCCGGAAGCCCGCAGGGTATATATCGCAGCTACCATTCTTTGTGATAAACCTTCACACAAGGGAATTTTGCTCGGCCGCCAGGGTCAACGGATAAAGTCCATCGGCACTGAGGCGCGTTCGGCTATTTCAGAAATGCTTGAAGCTAAGGTACACCTGGAACTCTTTGTTAAAGTGCGCCAGAATTGGATGAATCGTCCTCAAGATCTGGCTGACTTGGGTTTGGACTCGAAAAAAGTAGAGCTGCCATGACAAAAATCAACAGCAAAGGATTCGTGATGGCTGCATTCCCGTATCGCGACCGAGACAGGATGCTTCATATCCTGACCCCCGATTACGGTTTAATTTCAGCCAGCGCAAGAGGAGCCTGTTCGGTCAAAAGCAAATTGCGCCCGCTAACTAATCTTTTTTCACTGTGTAATTTTGAATTTTTCTATCAAAAAGAACGTTTTTATGTTGACGATGGAGAGGTAATTGAAGCCTTTCTGGACTTAAGTGACAGTATAGAACATCTTACTGCTGTCTCTCATGCCGCCGAAGTTTTTAGGGATCTGACGCGGAACAGCCCGCCTGATAGTAAATACTTTGATTTGTGGGCCTATACTGTTTACGAAATATCACAGTCGGAACATCCGGTTCTGATCAGCCGTCTGTCTACACTTCGTTTACTGGCAGAAGCAGGTTATGCCCCCCATCTTGACAGTTGCTGTATCTGTCAGCGACCGGTCAGAGGCGAAGTTAGCTTCAGCTTCCGATCGTCCGGCATACTATGTGGACGGCGTGACTGCAAGGGCAAACCTACAGAAGATAGCATCAGACTGAGTGAGGGCACACAGGCCTTACTGAGGCATATCCTGGCTGCACCGTTAAACCGTTTATACCGATTCACTGTGTCAGATGATGTTGTGGAAAATGCCAGCCAATTTCTTGACTTATATCTCTGCGAGAAGATGGAGAAAGATTACAAGAAGCTCGACCTTCTCGAATTTCCTTTTGAAATGGATTTGTCAGGGCTGAAGAGAAACTGTGACTGAGCTTATTGGAATTTATAGTAATTGACAAGCAAAGTGAAAATTCCATTAACTAAATACATGATTACCATGAGGGAGGTCTTTTATGTCTGTTTATAAAAGTCTGTTTGATATTATTGGGCCTGTTATGGTTGGCCCGTCGAGTTCACACACGGCCGGAGCCGTACGTATCGGTCTGGTAGCGCGGTCTATTTTCGGTGATACACCGGAAGAAGTCCGCATTGTACTGTTTGGGTCATTCGCTCATACCTATCAAGGGCATGGCACGGATTTGGCGCTAATTTCAGGTTTGTTGGGTCTGCCCACAAGCAGTGAGAAAATCCGCCAGGCCTACGATCTGGCTAAAGCGGCCAATATGGAAGTAGTCATTGAAACCAGTGATGATCCGACGGAACATGCCAATACAGTTGATCTTTATCTCAAGTCTTCCGGCGACCGGGCGCTTTCACTGCGCGGTGTCTCTTTAGGAGGCAGTACCATTGACATTACAAGAATCGATGGCTTTGATATACATCTTTCGGGTGAGAATCCCGCAATTTTAGTTTTTTACAAAGATCAACCCGGCATTATCACTCAGGTAACCGGTGTCTTGGCTAAAGTAAATATAAATATAAGTAACATGGAAGTATCACGTGCAGGCAAAGGAGCGCGAGCCTTAATGCTACTTGCTACAGATGGTGAAATTCCGGCGGAGACGATGGAAGATATTGCTAAAATCAACTCAATTCATCAGGTTATTGCCTTGGGCGCACTTAACGTTGAACCTGATTTTATTAGTGATTCCGATACTAAGGAGGAGTATAGTTATGATCCACAGATTACAAGAAATAATTAATTTATGTGATCTTGAACAAATTGCCCTGCATGAGTATTTCCTTCGGACAGAAGTTGAAGTGTCCGGCACCAGCGAAGAAGAAGTATTGCAGCATATGGAACAGAACCTGTCTGTGATGGAGCGGGCTGCTCTTCAGGGTATAGAAGGCGTTAGGTCACGGTCCGGAATGACCGGCGGCGACGCTAAACTCCTTGCACAATATCTGCAAAGCGGAAACGCCTTAAGCGGATCTATTTATACGCGCGCAATGGTCTATGCGACCGCTGTCAATGAGGTTAATGCTGCTATGGGGGTTATTTGTGCCACACCGACAGCAGGATCCTCCGGGACTTTGCCGGGTGTCCTTTTTGCTATTAGAAATCATCTGAAAATGTCGCGTCGCGATCAGATCAACTTCCTGATAACTGCTGCCGGCTGCGGTATTGTAATCGGGAACCAGGCTTCTATATCCGGTGCAGAGGGAGGCTGCCAGGCAGAAGTGGGCTCTGCAGCTGCAATATCAGCAGCAGCAACTGTCGAGGCATGCGGAGGCACACCGTCACAGTCAGGGCATGCTCTGGCAATTGCATTGAAAAACCTGCTTGGTCTGAGCTGTGATCCGGTCGCCGGTTTGGTTGAGGTGCCGTGTATCAAGCGAAATACTGCCGGCGTCGTCATCGCAATATCTTCAGCCGAAATGTCCCTGGCCGGAGTGAAGAGTCGCATTCCTGTTGATGAAGTAATTGATGCAATGGGCAAAATCGGTCGTATGATGCCGGTAGCCCTTAAAGAAACTGCTTTGGGCGGGCTTGCACAGACTGAGACCGCTTTAAAAATGGCTAAGCAATTAGAGGAAAATGCTTATATAGACGTAGAGTCGATTTCGTCCCAGAAAGAGTAAATTCTATCTAAGCAGGAATCTATGTCGTCAGCAAAGGAGACATCCCATTCTTTGGGAAAGAGCTGCTTATATTCCTGCTTGGAATAGCGATCATCTATTAACAAGACAATACCGTAGTCCTCGGCTGTGCGGATTAAACGTCCCGCAGCCTGAGTGACACGATTAAATCCGGGCCAGGTGTAAGCATACTGGTATCCCAGACCGCTTTTTGCATCATAATACTGACGCAAGATCTCCCGTTCCGATGTTAAGGCAGGAAGACCGGTACCGATGACTACTACGCCGGTAAGAGCTTCGCCTTTCAGATCGACACCTTCAGTAAAAAGAGAACCAAGGACTGTCAAACCGAGTAGAGAGCGGTCTTTCGGTGCTGAAGTGAAACGGCGTAAATACTCTTCTTTTTGCAGCTCATTCATTCGTGCCGGCTGAACAATGATATCAAGCATTTTAGACTTGTCTGCCTGCTTCAGGTAGTTTTGCAGCTGTCGCAGGTATGAAAAAGACGGACAGAACAAGAGGAAATTTCCGGGTCGTTCCGAGACAATTTCCAAAATCAAGTCAGCAATACCCGGCAAAGTAAGAGCCCTGTCACGATAGCGAACAGAGTATTCATCATAAACAATGACCAGACGTTTATCCCTGGGGAAGGGACTGCTCAGTTTTAAGACTTCCGGCTTGTCTTCCTTGTATCTGGCATTAAGAAGGCTCATGAAATACGAGAATGGCTCCAAAGTCGCTGAGAAAAATATTACTGATGATTTACCGTGATAGGTATTTGTCAGATGTTGAGAAGCATCCAGGGACAAGAGAGAAACAGCAAGTTTTCCCTCAGCAAAACGACGAACCGCTGTGATATAAGCCTGATTATAAAATTCCTCCATAATATTTTGGAAATGCAGAAATTCGAAGCGCAGTGTATTGGCTGTTTCGCGCTGAGGGAAGTCGCGGAAATATTCAAAGAATTGAAACAGTTTGGAATTCAGATAGGATATGCAGGATTCAAGCCGGGGAGGCATCTTGCGCGTAGCAGAGAAGTTATCGGTCAGAAAAAGACCAAGCTCCTGATTATTCCTGGAGAAAGTCTCCCTGACGCTGTCAGCTGCATTCTCGTCCAAAGCTTTATCATAGAAATCAAAAAAGGCCTCCAGCTCTTCCATGGCACTAAAAACGGATTTTAAGGCCGGATCGTCGGCTCCTGTGGCCTGTGACAAGATCGTTTTCAATTCA
>JAAYEX010000221.1 GCA_012728535.1 Clostridiaceae bacterium
CCAAGCGGTGTCCTGATGATTGATATCGATCATTTCAAAGAGTTTAATGACAGATTAGGCCACGCAACAGGCGACAAATGTCTGCGTCAATGCGGTGAAGTATTTGCTTCGTTCGCAGCTGATTATGATATAGACTTTTATCGCTACGGCGGTGAAGAGTTTGTAGCAATGGCCTATGGATATGATAAAGACCAGCTCTTTTCTATCGCCGAGAATATCAGAGCCGCTGTAGAGAATAATCAGATAGACGAGCTTGATATGACTGTCAGTATTGGCGTTGCCTATTCCGGCAATATGATGGTACGAAATTATGAAAATGTAATAGACCAGGCAGATAGGGAAGCTTACAAGGCAAAAGACCTCGGACGCAATAAAGTATGCATATCAAAATATGACCCTGAACAGTATACCGCCCATCACGTCAGGCACATCCACTGACATGGATTAGCCGGCAGACCATTATACCGAACGGAGAACCTATGAAATATAAAAAGAAAATAGTCTTACTGATCATTATGTCTCTTGTTGTTATGACTCTTTTGTCAGCTTGCATTCCGGGTGACGGCAAGCACACTGCGGATAGACCTGCAGGCTTCTTCTGGGGTGTCTGGCACGGCTGGATCGCTCCCATATCCCTGATCGGAGGCATCTTCAATAAAAACCTGCATGTGTATGAAGTCATGAACAAAGGCTGGTGGTATGACCTGGGTTTTTATATGGCTATCATCAGCGGTTTTGGCGGTCTGTCCTTTGCACGTAAAAAAATCTACAAAACCAGCTTCCGAGGCAACTGGGAATAAGGTCTTGGGACTGAACGGCAGTTCTCAGCACATTACAGGATTCAGTCATTAGGATAAAAATGAGAATAAACAACTACATCAGCTCGTCAGGCCTTTGCTCCCGCAGAAAGGCCGATGAATTAATCAAGGCAGGGAAAGTTACGATTAACGATGTCGTGGCTGTACTGGGTGCAAGTGTAAATCCCGGTGATATTGTTGCGGTTGAAGGAAAAATACTGAAGCCGATAAAGACTGATGTTTATATAGCTCTCAACAAACCCAGGGGTATCATATCCACGACCGAAAAGCAGGTCAGGGGTAATATCATTGATTTTGTCAATCATCCTGAGCGGATCTACCCTGTCGGCAGGCTGGATAAGGATTCGGAGGGCTTAATCTTACTCACCAATGACGGCAGCTGCGTTAACAGAATCCTCAGAAACGAAAACAAGCATGAAAAAGAATACATTGTCACTGTAGATAAGCCGATTACCCGTGGCTTCATTAAAGGAATGTCAGCCGGTGTAAGAATATATAATCCTGTCCGGAATGAGTATACCGTGACCGACCCCTCCAGGGTAAGCAAGTTAAATGACAGAACTTTCAAGATCATTCTGACTCAGGGGCTGAATCGGCAAATCCGCAGAATGTGTTCTCACTTCGGCTATCAGGTAGTGAAATTGATCCGGGTCCGCATCCTGAATATAGAACTTAAAGACCTGCCGTCAGGAAAATGGCGGGATCTGACTGCAGAAGAGCTAAAGACCTTATTTGAAATCACCGGCCTGTAAAGAGTCGTCAGGCTCGTCCGGACCGGACAGTAATCTTTTGTAGGACATAGAAAGGTGCCCGACAGCAAATGATGCAGGCATACTATCTGTTGATGAAATGCAGGAAGTCTGCATAGTAGGCTTCCGGGAAGTGCTCGTAGTCGTCTTCGAGAGACAGATAAAAATAATAATCGTAAACATAGTCCTGGCCCGGCACATCACCGCTGAAAGTATCATTCCAGGTCATGTCTACAAGCACCGGTTCGCTGCCGTCACAAGGATAAATCATGTTCCAGGCATGGCTGGATATCTCATCTTCATTGCCATAGACATATGCCGCATTAATGCCGGCATACTGGGCGATCAGCGCGAAGCCTCTGGCATAACCTGCACATACAGCGGTATAGTCGGGAGCCGCCAGAGCATTATAGGCCTCCTGATAGGCTTCATAATGTTCCAGATAGGACAGGTTCTCAGGGTCATAGCCGATCGGTGCATAGGTGATTCTTCTGGCAATGAAATCATGAATCTCTTTGGCATAGGCTTTTTCATTCTCAAAATCATTAAAGCCGGCTGCAGGCGCGGGGTTGTCCTTGAGAAATTCTACGGCTGCCTCGCGAGCTTGCCGGTCGAATTCCGGCTCCTTGTATTCCAGTTTTACTGTCGCAAGATACTTTTCATTCAGCTCATCATATTCAACATACATATCAATAATTTCGTAGGCACTGAAAAGATAGTAGGACATGGCGGTTTCACAGGCTGCAGACACTATTTCCTTTTCCAGATCCTCATCAAAATAGAATTCCTCCCTGATATAGAAATTGAAGTCAAAATCATTATTTAAAAACTTATGCAGGATGTACTTTGTCACTTCATTTTGACTGGCGAAAGTGGGCGTCTCCTGATAGAGAAGATCTCTTAAGCCCAGCACATCCGGGTGCTGCGACGGGTCCGCTTCAACTTCCGGATCGACAGTATTGACTGTAGTAGTCGGGCTCGTGCTTGTAGTCAGGGTCGTAAATGTTTCGGGCTGGCTTGTCTGCGTAGGCCGACTGGTCGTTGCCGTTACAGATACTGACGGTTGAGTTGACGGCGGATCGTCTGCTGCGCCGATAAAAATAAAGGTCAGAAGGGCATAAACAATGAAGGCCAACAAGGCTGTGCTCAAAACTATGATTAAAGGAATCATCCACTTCTTTTCTTTCCGGCGACGGAAAGAAAGGATCAGACCAATAATCCCAAAAGTCAAAAGAGCAATTACAAAGAGGGCCAGCCCCAGAGACATCAGTAGTCCTCCCTATCAGAGTGTCATCGAAACATCCAAGCGTTTAACAGGCTCGGTCTCGAAAAATTCGCGTGCTTTCTGATGCTGTAACTTGCCGATTATGCTGCCGGGGAATGTAACGAGCAGCTGGTTGAAAGATGATACATTAGCGTTATAGAAACGGCGCGCTGCCTGCAGGTGTGCCTCAGCATCCTGAATTGCGTCCTGCAGATTGCCGAACACTTCAGCCGACCTTAGCTGGGGGTACTGTTCGGCCACCACTCTGATGCGTTCTGTCATCTGATCCATCTGCACTGCAGCCTCTTCTCGTTCAGCCATGCTCATGCCCTTGCGCAGGCTAACGATCCTTGTCAGTGTCTCCACTTCATGTGCTGCGTACTGGCGGACAACTTCCAGCATTTTCGTCAAAGTATCGTAACGCTTGGTCAGTGCCACATCAATGCCGGATTCGCTCTCATCAATTTTTACTGCCATACGGCGGAAGCGGTTGCCCGTCGAGATTGCCCAGATGACAATCAGCAGCAAAACAAGTCCGATAACAATCAGGATAATGTCACTTGTTCCCATTTCTTCTCCCCTTTTTTCCGCTGTTTAAACTGTTGATACCTTTTCATCCTACTCCCTGTAGACTTGAACAGCAATTCCTAATCGATATTTTCGTTCAGCAGGAGCAGGTCGAGTATGTTAGTCACATACTTCAGTTCATTGCGAAACTTATTCCGGATCTTATCAACAGAGTCCAGCTTAACCCTTTTTAACTCCAAAGAATCATGTCTGCTGTCAATGGCAATGTGCACCTGACTGCCTGAAAAGCAAAAAGAAGTCGGAGCGTTGGCGATTTCACCGGCTTGCATAATGTACTCCATAAAGTGCGGAGTTAAGACGTAAAAGGCAGTATGGCCATCCCGGGTTTTGATCTGATACCTTTTATTAAAGGCAGCGTTTTCTGTCTCAATATCCGACTTGGGTTTGAACAGCTGACTCCGGCCTTTTGCTTTCAGATGAAGCGTTGCCGGGAGTTGTTTGTGAAAATCGCAGATCATCCATTGACCTCGGAAAACAGTCACATAGTGGGTGGC
>JAAYEX010000222.1 GCA_012728535.1 Clostridiaceae bacterium
AGCAGAAGAACAAAAGGAACTGGTGCGTCAAACGGCAGTTCCGATCGTAGACCTGGTTATGGAAGGCCATGAAGTGGTCATAGCCCACGGTAATGGACCCCAGGTCGGCATGATAAATCTTGCATTTGACAGTGGTGATACACCGGCTATGCCTTTTCCGGAATGTGGAGCGATGAGTCAGGGTTATATCGGTTATCACCTGCAAAATGCTATCCGCGAAGAATTACGCTCGCGTGGTAGTGACAAGGCAGTTGCCACTATAGTTACCCAGGTTGAAGTTGACATTAATGATCCGGCCTTTGAGAACCCTACTAAGCCGATCGGCAGCTTCTATTCTAAGGAAGAAGCAGACCGGATAGCTGTGGACAAAGGTTTTGAGATGAGAGAAGATGCAGGCCGCGGCTATCGTCGTGTAGTGCCTTCTCCCAAACCGATTGACGTCATTGAAAGGGAGACCGTCAGGACTCTTATCCAAGCGGGCCAAATCGTCATCACAGTAGGTGGCGGCGGTATTCCGGTTATCCGTGAAGGAAATAAGCTGGAAGGTGTTGCAGCAGTTATTGACAAGGACTTCGCCTCGGAGACCCTGGCTGATCTGATTGATGCGGACTTCCTGATTATTCTGACCGCCGTGGAAAAAGTGGCTTTGAATTTCGGTAAAGAAGATGAAAAGTGGTTGAGTCAGGTTTCTGTTGAGGAAATGGAACAGTATTGCGAAGAGGGGCATTTTGCACCCGGTTCAATGCTGCCCAAGGTAGAAGCTGCGATTGCTTTCGCTCGTTCCGGTCCAGGCAGAACAGCCCTGATCACCTCCCTTGCACGCGCCAGCGACGGCATACGGGGTGAGACAGGCACAGCTATCAGCATGGCTCATACAGAGTAATATTCAGGCATAAACAGCGCAGCTTATCTGCGCTGTTTCTTTATAAAGGTAAAATAACAAGCTTAGAAGGAGTAAGAGATGAAAACAATTAGAGTAGCCATCTGGGGCTTCGGAGCGATGGGAAGCGGTATCGGCAATATGATCGCCGCTAAACAGGGAATCCAGGTTTCAGGTGTCTGTGACAAATGGGATAAGCTGGTCGGTCAGGAAATGTATGACTATCTCGGAATTGACCGCGCAGGTCGACCGGAGGTTATCATTACTGCTGATGAAGCCGAGATTGTGGATCGCGATAAAACGGATATTGTTATTCTGGCAACCGATTCATTTGTTAAAGCTCAATTTGATAAAATAATGTTTTGTCTTGAGCGCAGTGTACCTGTCATTTCTACTGCAGAAGAAATGGCCTGGCCATGGGCTCAGAATAAAGAGCTGGCGGACAAGATTGACGCAGAGGCAAAAAAACGCGGCGTCGCTGTTCTCGGTACCGGCATCAATCCCGGTTTTGTCCTGGATTATCTGATACTGGCCGCATCAGGCACCTGCGAAGATGTCAAATCTATTAAGGCCGCTCGTATTAACGACCTGGCTCCTTTTGGCAAAGCGGTTATGGAAGAGCAGGGCGTAGGTATCAGTGTAGAGGAATTTGATGAAAGAATAGCGGCTGATACTTTGGCCGGACATGTCGGTTTCCCCGAGTCAATTGAAATGATGGCGCGTGGTATGGGTGTTGACGTTGAAGATATAGAGCAAACCCGTGAACCGATCATTACCAATGTTGACCGCACTTCGGCCTATGGTTTTGCCGGCAAGGGCACCTTGGCCGGGATTCGCCAGCAGGCCTATGCCCGTGATGAAAACGGCGAGGTCTTCTATCATTTAGATCATCCCCAGCAGATTTGTCCGGAAGATGAAGGTGTTCACACAGGTGACTATGTCACAATCCATGCTGACGGCTATGATATGAATCTTTCCATAGTTCCTGAAACACCCGGTGGTATCGGTACTATTTCTATGGTTGTGAATATGGTCCCACATGTATTGGGAGCTAAAGCAGGTTTGCGCACCATGTTGGACCTGCCGGTTCCCCGTGCAATTCTGGGAGATTATTCTGAACAGATCGATCTCGACCCGGGACAATATGCAGAGCGCAAAAAGGGTGACTACGTTGTTGTCCAGCGCATCGTGCTGACCGAGGGGCAACGTGCTCCGCAGGTCCCTGAGGATACCTCCAAAGTACCTTTGATAGCACTATTCAAAGGATACCTGGAAGACGAGAGCGCAGTGCCCGGTGACGAAGTCAATGTAATCACGATGAGCGGCCGTAAAGACAAGGCTGTTCTGACTGCTCGCGACCCATCAGCTCAGCATACTTATGGACGTTTTGTACCTGAGTTAATGCAGGTGCACCGTCAAGTGCGTGATTTAGTTTTTGGAGGGGAAGAAGCATGAAATCAATGTCGTATGAAGCTGTAATGGCTAGAAAAAATGAAATAATGCAAAGCTCGGTCGGGCTTGACTATAGTATCTACGAATCCGGAGGAGTCTCCTTCGATTATGAGCGTCTCATGGACGATGTTGATCTGACATTGGACGAGGTCCTTGAAATCCAGTTGGAAATGGGTGTCGGCAACACTCCTTTGCGCGAACTGAAGAATGTAACTGCCCTGGCCCGCAAGTTGGCAGCTGAGGGAAAGGGTGCCCGCATTATGGTAAAAGATGAGGCAAACAACCTTTCCGGCAGCTTTAAAGCACGGCGTGCCGCTATCTCAGTCTGGGATGCGAAACGCAAAGGATATAAGGGCGTTATAGCCGCTACTTCCGGTAACTATGGTGCAGCAGTAGCCGCCCTGGCTAACAGATTGGGACTCAAGGCTCTGATTATTCAGGAAAGCTATGATAGCAAAATGATCGGTCAGCCCGAGATTCTGGAAAAGCAGCGTGCCTGTGAGGCCTATGGTGCTGAAGTTATGCAGTTGACAGTTGGTCCGGAACTCTTTTATGAGCATCTGCGCTTATTGGAAGAGACAGGATATTACAACGCATCACTTTATACACCATATGCCATAGCCGGTGTTGAAACCCTTGGCTATGAAATCGCCCAACAGTGTCGCGAACAGTTTGGTGCCGAACCTACAGTAGTCGTGGCTACCAACGCCGGTGGCGGCAACCTGACAGGTACGGCGCGCGGCTTGCTTAAGGCCGGACTCAAAAACACCAAAGTTTATGCAGCCAGTGTTGACCTGAGTGGTCTGTCAATGGCCTCAGATCGGGATTTCAACAAGAAATCTTTTACAACCGGACATACCGGTTTCGGTGTTCCCTACGCAACCTATCCTGATAGAAGTGATGTGCCTCGCAATGCTGCACGTCCCATGCGCTATATCGATCGTTATCTGGTAGTAAAAGAAGGAGAAGTTTTCTACACTACCGAAATGCTGGCAGCTCTGGAAGGAATGGAGAGAGGCCCTGCAGGTAACACCTCACTGGCAGCCGCCTTCGCTTTGGCGCAGACAATGGCTGAAGATGAAATCATAGTGGTTCAGGAAACCGAATACACCGGTGCCGGCAAGCATCCGATGGCCCAGCTTAGCTTCGCCGAAGAGCAGGGTATCCAGTTAATAGTCGGCAACAGTGATGACGAGATTCCAGGTAAAAATATCATTATGCCCGACCATCCTTCAAGAATTAAGGTTCGCGATCTGGATATGGGACGCTTGCACAAATCAACCTTGCGTCACCTGATTCCGGAAGAAGGTGAGATCAGCGACAGTGATATGGAGTATATTGCGGCAGAAATCAAATCAACAGTCGAAGACGCTGCACGTCTGATAAAGGAGATGAGGGAGGAAGTTTAATGGATAAGCAAGAAGACAGAGTTCAGCTTAGCCAGGATTTTTCCGAACGCAGGAAACATCTGGAAAATTTGAACGATCAGGAATTATATGATTATTTTTGGGAGCTAGCCGGAAAGGTTGTTGAGCCCATGCTTGAAGCAGGCAAAGTATATACAACACCCTCGGTTGAACGCAGTGTGCTTTTGCGCATGGGCTTTGACAGCATTGAAGCCGGCGCGATTGTCGATGGCGTCATTTCTCATAACTTATTAGGAAGAGGTGCCGGCCACGTGGTTTGGCGCTTATCGCAAAAACTGGACAAGAGCGTACTGGAAACAGGTGAAGCTTTGGCCAGAGGAGAGTTTTGGGATGAAGTCCCGGGTCTCTTTGGGGAGGTGGCATCATGACTTTAAAGCCATTAGAAGCTGAAAAACGCATGGATGTTCGTGACATCCTGGAAGGACTTGAGAACTACAAGTCTCCGGTTCGTCCCTGGCACTGGCGTGAAGAAAGAGATGTCGAACACAAGCACGGAGAGTTTAGCTTTTACGAAGCATCAAAACCTCTGAAGCAATCAGTACCGCTGCCCGGAAGCCGTGGTTTCGGCTATATCGACCCACAGCCTGACTGTGTTATTACTACCGAAATTGCGTCGGGCCGCTTTGAAGATGATGTTCGCCGCATGCGCATGGCTGCCTGGAACGGCGCAGACCATATTATGGTAATCAGGACTGCCGGCCAGTCACACATTGATTCATTGTTGGAAGGAACAACTCAGGGAATCGGCGGAATTCCTGTAACCCGCAAACAGTGCCGGGCTACGAGACGTGCCCTTGACCTGATAGAAGAAGAAGTCGGCCGTCCGATCAATTTCCACTCCTATGTTTCCGGAGTGGCCGGGCCGGATATCGCTGTTATGTTCCATGAAGAGGGCGTCTCGGGCGTCCACCAGGATCCGCAGTATAACGTACTTTATCGCAATATCAATATGTTGCGCAGCTTTATTGACGCCTGCGAAAGCAAGGCGATTATCGCCGACGGCGGCATGTTGCAGATTGACGGTGCTCATAACGCTAACGCCACAGCCATGGAAGCATGGAAAGTTATGCCGGAGCTGATTGTTCAGCACGCTATTAACACTGCTTTCTCACTTGGCTGCGGTATAAAGGCGGAAAACATCGCACTTTCAACCGTGCCTCCGACCGCACCGCCTGCACCCTGCATGCGCCTTGACTTGCCTTATGCAGTGGCCTTGCGTGACTTTTTCAAAGACTTTAAAATGCGTGCCCAGCAGAACACCAAGTTCATGGAATCGGAAACCAGAGAAGCAACAGTAACACATACTCTGAACATGGTGATCTCACGACTGACATCTGTTGACGTTCAGTCGACCATAACTCCGGACGAAGGCCGTAACGTGCCCTGGCATTATTTCAATATCAATGCTACCAACACAGCACGCCAGGCTCTGAACGGTATGGACGGCATGCGTCAGATGGTTAAGATCGACCGTGAAGGACCATTGGGAGATCGTGTCCGCGAGCTGAAAGAGCGTGCTGTTCTTTTCCTGGAAGAGATCCTGCATGTCGGTGGCTACTTTGAGGCGGTCGAGCAAGGTTTCTTTGTGGACAATGCTGAGTATCCTGAACGAAAGGGAGACGGTATCGCCCGCGAAGTTGAAGGCGGAATCGGTGCCAATGCACTCTACCTGCGTGATGATGACTACTTTGCTCCTGTCAGCGTCCATTACGGCAACAACACTTTACCCGAAGGTGTAAGTCATGCGACCGACATCATCGGCGGCGATACTTTCGAAGATCCGTCCAAGGTGAAGTTTATTGATGAGCTGGACGAAACCGACAATGTCAATGTCCGTCTGGAAGAAAAGAAACTCTACTATGACAACACGGATATTGTGCGTCCGGAAGTTGAATTCATGGCTGACGGCTTCATAGTTGTCACCCTGCAGCTGCCCTGTGAAAAGCGCTATGCAGAAGTTGCAGCACTCGAGATCGGGAACAAACTGAACCTTTCCGAATGTGAGGTTATCCATTCCCAGGTTATGCATCCGTCTGAAGGCACCTACATAGAAATGAAGGGCAAGATTGACTTTGATATCAACCTGAATGAACTGGAAATGCCTGAAGTTCAGGAGAACTTGTCCGAGAAGGAGATCCGCGACGCTATCCATGCTGAGCCCATGACCATAGTTGCAGGCACAGTCGGTGAAGATGAGCATTCAGTCGGTCTTAAAGAAACCCTGGATATCAAGCACGGCGGAATTGAAGGCTTCGGGATTAAGTACCATTACCTGGGCACATCTGTTCCTGTGGAAAAACTGGTCGACGCTGCTATCGAGACAAATGCTGACGCCATACTGGCCTCAACAATAATCTCTCACAACAATATCCATTACGACAACATGAGAAAGCTTGCTGATGTTTGTGTGGAAAAGGGAGTGCGTGACAAGTTGATACTGGTTGCAGGCGGCACACAGGTTAACTGCGAACTGGCAGTAGAGGCGGGCATGGATGTCGGATTCGGCCGTGGCAGCAAGGGTATAGATGTTGCCAGCTTCCTGGTCGAGCGCCGGCGTGAAATGCAGGAGGAGGGAATCCTCGATTAAACGATGAAGAACTTAGAGATTGATTTATTAGTTGCCGAGATAGGCAGCACGACAACAGTCCTAAACGCCTTTGACGGCTTGGAAAACGGGGAAGACCCCGTTTTCCTTGCTCAGGCAAACAGCGCAACATCGGTTCAGTGCGGAGACGTCAGGCAGGGACTGGATGAGGCTAAAGCTGCGCTGGCAGAGAAGCTGAGGACAGATAATATTACTGCACGCAACTATTTTGCCACCAGCTCTGCAGCCGGCGGTCTGTCCATGACTGTCCATGGGCTGGTTAAGGATATGACGGTAAGGGCTGCACGAGAGGCGGCCTTAGGATCCGGAGCTGTCCTTCGCCTGGTTACAGCCGGTAAGCTGCGTCGCTCAGATCTGGAGCAAATCCGGGCAATAGATCCTCGCATCATCATGGTGGCCGGCGGAGTCGACTTCGGTGAGCGTGATACTGCAATTTTTAATTTTACAAAGCTTGCAGAACAGCTGACTGATACTCCCTTTCTCTATGCCGGTAACTGTGAAAACCAACATGAGATCCAGTTGATTGCAGATGAGAGCAATGTTGAAGTGCATCTGAGCGAAAATGTCTATCCGGAAATTGACCGGCTCAACATCGAACCTGCCCGTGCTATTATTCAGGCTATTTTCGAGGAGCACATTATTGAAGCGCCTGGCATGGCACATATCTATGATCAGGTAAGCGGCAAAATAATGCCCACTCCCGGAGCTGTGATGGCGATGGCGGAGCTGCTCTATGCAGACCTGGGCGATTTGCTGGTAATTGATGTTGGCGGTGCAACAACTGATGTACATTCAGTTACTCCGGGAAGCGACGCCATGCAGCAGATTTCCGTAGCACCGGAACCCTTCGCCAAACGGACAGTAGAGGGTGATCTTGGTGTTTTCATCAATCGACATCTGGTGTTTGAAGAGATGCCGGAGAGATTACGGCGGCAGCTAAGCCCTGCTGCGGTGGCTGCTCTGGATACTTTGACGGAACAGCCGCAGACAGAGGCCGACTGGGAACTGCTGGAAGCTTTGACCGAGACTTGTCTGTCAACAGCACTGGAGCGTCACGCCGGTCGTATTTTTGAATCTTATTCACCACAGGGCCGGGAGAAGATGGTCAAGGGCAAGGATCTCACCCAGGTTTCCACGATCATACTGACCGGAGGCGCTCTCACGAATCTGCAAAAGCCGGATCTGATGCTGCGGCGCGTTCTGGCTGCTGCGTCAGCGGATAAGCTTTATCCCGGCGCGGATGCCCGTGTTATCATTGACCGTGACTACATTATGGCTTCTTTGGGCGTAATGGCCAGCCGTTATCCCGCAGGAGCCCTGAAGATTATTCGAAACTCTGCTGATTTAAAAATCAGCCCGGAATAGGGGGAAACTATGCACTATCCACAAATACTTATAGATCGTGAAAAACTTAAGCATAATGTGAAATGGCTTGTAGAAAATGCCGGAAAAGCAGGTGTGCAAATCCACTTCATTACGAAGTGTTTCTGTGCTCACCGCGAAATGGTTGAAGAGATGGCGCTGGCGGGAGTGGAGAATTTCGGTGACTCACGCTGGCAGAATTTTCAGAAGATTAATGATTTGGGGAAATCCCACATGCTGGTGCGGATCCCGATGCTGTCAGAGGTCAATGAAGTAGTTCGCTATGCAGATCTCAGCCTGAATTCGGAGATGGCTACACTGGAAGCCTTGTCGGATGCTGCCCTGAGTCAGGAAAAGACCCATGGTGCCATCCTTATGGTGGAAATGGGAGACTTGCGCGAGGGCTTCATGCCGGATGAAATTGAAGCTGCAGCGGAGAGGGTGTTTTCCCTTCGCGGACTCTGGCTGGCAGGGATAGGCGCCAATTTCAACTGCTATGGCGGGGTTATTGCTGAAGAAAGTCAGATGAAACAACTGGTGGAGATAGCTGACTATTTACGTTCACGCTTTGATATCGAGCTACCCATCGTTTCCGGCGGTAACTCAGGTGCGCTTTACATGCTGGAAAACGGTACACTGCCTGAAGGTATTAATCATCTGCGAATCGGTGAAGCATACCTTCTGGGACGTGAGACATCCTACGGTAATAGGGTTGGTGATCTTTACACGGATATTTTCACCCTCCGGGCTCAAATCGTTGAATGTCGGAACAAAGCATCGGTGCCGACTGGAAAGCTGGGAGTAAATGCCTTTGGCGAATTGCCGGTCTTTGAAGATAAAGGCACGCTGAAACGTGCTATTCTGGGCGTCGGCAGGCAGGACACAAGTTGTGAGACTCTGACACCGAAAGACCGCCATGTGGAATTTCTGGGGGCCTCCAGTGACCACATGATTTGCGATGTCACCCATTATGTGAATGATCTTGCTGTCGGGGATAGTCTGGATTTCAGCTGTGATTATGGCGCTCTGACCAGAGCATTTATTTCACCCTATGTAGAAAAACGTTTGGTTTAAAAGATTGTGACACGGAGGAGCGACCGTGACTTTTGAAAAAAGAGATACAAGTAAGGACAAAACAAGAGCCTGGGCGGAGATTTCCCGCCCGGCTCTTCTCAATAATGTGGAAGTGATCAGGTCACACTTAGGCCCTGAGACCACAATGGCGGCTGTTGTAAAAGCGGATGCTTACGGTCACAAGGCAGGACTGGTCGCTCCTATTCTTGAAAAGGAAGCAGGAGTTAGGTTTTTTGCTGTAGCGACGCTGGAAGAAGCGATTGAGCTGAGGGAACTCGGCATCATGAGTGATATCCTGATATTAGCCTCTGTTGATCCGCGTTATGTACCGGAATTAAAGCACTATAACTTGATCGTCACAGTAATGGATCAGTTATATGTAGGGCCTTATGCCCGGATGGCAGCTAAAAGCGAAGGTGCCCTGCGACTTCATTTGAAGTTGGATACAGGAATGGCCCGTCTCGGACTTTCTACCCGCGAAGAAGAACTGGAACAGTCGCTGGCAGTGGCCCGGGCGATTGAGGAGATGCCACAGTTGCAGTTGGAAGGAGTTTTCAGTCACCTGGCCTCAGGGGCTGCAGACCCCGACTTCAGTAAAAGGCAGTTGGACCTGTATCATAGTTTCTTATCTGCATTCCGGCTGAAAAATGGCAAAAAACTGATCCGTCACCTGGCAGCCAGCAGTGGTCTGACAAATGCGGATTTTGCCTTGGATATGGTTCGTGCCGGTATTGTCCTCTATGGCGGGCAAACCCCTCCGTCTGAACTCTGGCAGGATTTGCGCCCTCTGATGTCCTTCTTCAGCCGGGTTTTCCTGCTCCGGGATGTTCCGCGCGGAACATCCGTAAGCTACTCGCAGACCTGGCATGCAGAAAGAGATACCCGGCTGGCTCTGATCGAAGCAGGATACGCAGACGGAGTTATACGTCTTTTATCCAATCGCGGAAGCTGGTTGATCAACGGAGTGGAAGCTCCGATTGTGGGCAGGGTCTGCATGGATTGCTGTCTGGTGGATGTTACGGATTTGCCTCAAGTGCAAGTAGGTGACAGGGCACTTTTCTTTGGTGAATACAGAGGGAAGAGACTGTTAGCTGCGGTCCAGGCCGAAAAAGCTGAAACGATTGATTATGAACTCTTTACAGGTATAACATGTCGGGTACCGCGCATACTGGTCTGATTTCACATTTCTGTTTCATGGTCGGAAAAAATCAGTAGAATTCTGTACAATAATACAAGCGATCGGGAGGGGATCCGATCGCTTGTGTGGGATAAGAAGCAGAAACGTATGAATATGTTCTGATTAGCATAAATATAAATTAGAATTAATATAATGTCAAGAGAATATTTATGAAAGGTGAGGAAATTTCCATGAGTGACAGTCTAGAACTTATCGCTGATGAGCTTTACAACGTGGTTATAGAGCGCGCAGCAAATCCCGTGCCCGGGTCTTACACAAATTACTTATTAAACAAAGGTGTGGATAAAATACTGACTCGCCTTGGCGAGCAGACTCTGGATTTAATTATTGCGACCAAAAATAGAAGCAGTACGGATATGATCAGTCAGAGTGCTGACCTGGTTTATCATCTGATAGTCCTGTTGGCGGCAAGGGAAATACCTTTGGACGAAGTAAATGCCGAGCTGCGCAAAAGACGCACATTATCTGATCCGGATTCTAAGTAAAACTAATCAATTGACTTGGATAGTTTTAAACAAGTAAAGAATTACGGGACAGGTAGATCATGGGCAACATTTTCGGGATTTATCTTGACAGTCAGTAACGACCATGCTAGTATTCTTATGCTTGTCAGTCGCACGAGTCTTTTTTTTTGTGCGGTGAAAAAGCTTAAACTCGGTTGGAGGTATCCACATGGCAACGAAAACCGGTGTTCGTGTTAAAATAACACTGTCCTGCAGTGTCTGCAAGCAGCGTAATTACAACACGAAGAAGAATAAGCGCAATACTCCTGATAAAGTTGAATTAAAGAAGTATTGTCGTTTTTGTAAAGAGCATACTGTTCACAACGAGACAAAATAAGTCTCCCGTAACTATTACTATTAAAACTTTGCATTAGAGCGAAGGTGAGGTGTCTTAAAAGTGGCAAAAAAGGATTCATCAAAATCGCGATCCAGTAAATCTGCTAAGGGCGGAAAGAAATCGTTTTTTACGCGTTTAAAGAACTTTTTTTCCAATTTAATTACAGAATTGAAGCGGGTAGTCTGGCCTGATAGAAAAAAGCTGAAGCAAAACACAGGTACTGTGCTGGCTATTATTATCGCCGCTGCTGTTTTAATTTGGGTGTTTGATACGTTTCTGAATTTAATTCTGACCTCAACCGGCTTTTACGCCCCGTCTTCTGAAGTCACAGAACCGGCTGAAACTGACCCGGACGGCGATGGAAGCGGCGTAACTGTTTTACCGACAGATGCTGACCCGGCTGGAGACTAGTAAATGTCTGATGAAGAAAAGCGTGCTCCGGAGGCCAAATGGTATGTGGTACATACCTATTCCGGTCATGAAAACAAAGTCAAAGATACCTTGGAGTTGATTATAG
>JAAYEX010000223.1 GCA_012728535.1 Clostridiaceae bacterium
ACCAGGAAGACTCCGGCACAGTCAGTTGACATTTCCAGCGCAGCAACAATAGCGTCGCCGATATTATCGCTACCGTCAAAATCAGGCTCATCAGCGGACCGTTGGGCTCCTGTCATAAAGACTGTTTTCGGGAACTCACGCAAGAGAAGGGACAGGGCTGCGGCAGTGTATGCCATGGTATCGGTACCATGCAGTATGATGTAAGCATCGTAATCTTCATGACGGTCGGCTTCGACAATTTCGTGTGCCAGCTGCCGCCATTCTTTGGGACCGATATCCGTTGAATCACGCTGTAGAATATCCAGAGCATCAATTGTATATTTGCTGTTAACAGGCTGCGTCCGTCGCAGCAGGTCAGAACTTGTCAGCTCAGGTCTCTTACCTTTACTGCTGCTGACAGACGAGATAGTACCTCCGGTATTGAGCAGTAGGAAACGCATTTAACTTAATCCTCCAGCAGAATGCTGTCATCCTCTTCTTCAGACGCATACCAGACCTTTTCAGGTTTCATATCTAAGGGTTTATGGCACTCCGGACAATTCAAAGAAGCAATATGTACTCGCTTGACCTGAGATGAACGCTCTCCGCACTTAGGGCAATAATATGGCTCCGACATGGAACTTTCTTCCGTGACCAAACGCAAGCGCCTGGTTACATGCAAGTCGCCGCAGTTACGGCAGCGATAAAGTTCTCGCGAAAAATCCATTGAAACATCATCTTTTTGAACCATATCAATATACATTGCAGGGTCCAGACGTCCATAACGGATATCAGCTACAATTTTATTAAAAAGCTTGCTGTCTTCTCCATTCCGGCCAAGATAATAAGTCTCATGAAAGTCGTGGTTTGCAAGGCACTCCAGCTCATATGCCTTACGCCAGGGGAGCCTGGTTGCACGATATGAAGATACTTCGATTTTGACATCTTCAACCTCAGCCTCAGGATCAACAAAAACCAGGGCTATTTCTTCGCCCTCCTGTTCGACAAAACGCAGGTCAACATGGACCGGATCACCTGCCTTAAGTTTGGAGCCGGAAAGATCCGCCTCCAGCACGGCACGCCAGCTGCTGTTGTTAGCCGGTGTCAGATCATAAACCCATAATTCCTGCAAGGCTTTTTCCAGCTCATCAGAAATGTTTATCTGCGGCGAAAGGCTCTCATCCTCGTTGACTTCCTCTGTCTCTTCATCATCCTCTTCAGTTTCTTCTTCCGGATGATCCGAATCTTTCTTTTTAGTCCTTTTGGCCTTCTTGGAAGCTGCCGCCGCCTGTTCCTCTGCTTCTTCCAAGGCAGACTGGCGCATAGCATGCAGCTCTATCAACTCATTAATTCTGTCTTCATCCTCGACGAGAAAAGCTCTCAGACGGTTTGGCTGCTGCGGATCCCGCCGGGAATCAAGCGCACGAATTGTGAGCGTACTCATTGCCAAAGCATTGTTTGCCTGCTCCTGCAGCACCTGCTGAATAAAAGGATTCTCTGCCAGTTCTTCGCTAAGTTTCACTATTCGCACCAGAAGGTTAGGCACAGCTGATGCAGGTATGCTGACTATTTCCTTGTTATCAAAAAACTCATATTCATCACTTTCGTCATCGACAGTTCCGAGGAAAGCGATGCGAAGATCCTTGTCCAAATATGAGAAGGCCAGATAACCACTGTCGCTCGGAGGTAACTTAGCTGAAAAATCCTCCAGTAATTTCTTCTGATCTTCTGCGATCACAAGAAGACGCAGATTCATCTGCCAAAATTCATAAGTTCTCACCATATGACGTTTAATTCTTTTTGCTTTTAATTTCATCAGGATAATATCTCCTTCCAATTGTTCCTTTATTTCAGGCCGGAGCCATTTAAATCAAGCTGAGTATATTCAGATATGCTCAAAATCATTCTAGCACGTTAGCCCGAACGAACGTGTAGTAAATGTGCTGTTTGCGCACTTTGACCAGCTACGCTGCTGATGATCAGAGAAAACGAATGTTTAGTATAGCAGAATCTTATCCACCCATGAGACCGAACTTTTGTTTAATACGATCCAGCTGACGTGTCCAGGGCGCTCGGATCGGGATCAGAAAGACAACTGTGGCTATGGCCAGCAGCAGATTGAAGATGGCGCCTTGTCCGTAAATGAGCAAAGCACCCTGCCAGGTGACCGGTCGCAGAAAACTGATAACGTGCCAGGTATCAAGAATAATACCGTAGAGGAAGGCTGAGAGAAAACCGTAGATATAGACGAACAAAGGACGCTTAAAAAATGCCTTCTGCTGCAGCACACCTGCAAGGTAAGCTACCAGTCCGAAGGCGTACATCTGCCATGGAGTCCAGGGCCCCTGACCAAAAAACAGATTAGAAGCCAGTGCTGTTAAGGCTCCGGTCATGAAGCCGCTTGCCGGGCCGAAAGAGATGGCGGTTACAATAATGATCGACAATACCGGTTTGAAATTCGGAGCAGCGGCAAAGAGCAGACGTCCGGCTGTTGCCAGTGCTGTCATAACAACTATCGGCAGCAGGTTGCGTACTTGCCACTTACGTCTTTCAAAGCTGACGAAAAATGGCAACAGGGCAATAATTACTGCCAAAAAAGACAAGAGCGCAGTTTGCTCAACCTGATAATAGGCCAGAAGCAAGAGCGAAACCGGCAAAAACAGTAGCGAGAATATGGCCGGTAAATGCATGCCTGCTCCCTCTGCTCGCCTGTTTTTTTGCTCTAACTCAGTCATTCATTTCTTTCCTTAACTTCATTGGGCGCACACGGCTCAGCAATTCTTCTTCTGTCACGACTCCAGGCAAAATGCCCCTGGTCAGACGGTGTGCGGTAGTAGTGAAATATGCATTCCCGGCAAAGAATTCCCGTATCGGAGCGCTGCCCTCGACATGTCCGTCAAAAAGCATGGAGCAGCGGTCTGCCAGCCGGGCAATGAAATCCAGATCGTGGGTGATAAGGATCATCGTCATTCCGGTCTGCTTTAACTCTTCTAAGATTGCAGCCAACTCCCGTCTGGCCACAGGATCCAGACCCTTCACCGGCTCATCCAGCAAAAGCAGGTCCGGCTTGGTTAGTAGTGCTTTGGCAAGTGCTGTTTTCTGCATTTCACCACCGGAGAGATCGTAAGGATGGCGGTCTTTAAGCTGGGTCAGATTCAGTCTTTCCATTATTTCCTGAACGTCTGTCCTGTCATAAGCAAAACGCTGTTGGAACTCCATTAATTCATCCCAAACTGTGTCTTGTGAAAATACAGCCATAGGATTCTGATTCAGCATGGCAACTTCCTGCTTCTCTGCTCTCCGAATCTTACCGCGCAAGGCCGGCAGGCTGCGGCTCAGAATATACATTAAGGTACTCTTGCCCGAGCCATTGCCACCCAAAATTGCATGCAACTCACCTTTTTGAATATCTAAGGACGCCCCGCGCAAAACAAAGGGTGCATCTTTTTCATAGCGAAACCAGATATCCCGTGCTGACAAAACGATCTCACCTACATTTAAGTCTGCCGGCCTGACGTCAGCTGTCCCTGTGTCCTGTTCCGAAATCTCTTGGCGGTCAAGGAGAAACTTCCTGCCCTCGCGCACAGTTAAAGGCAGCTTGTTTTCATTTGCCCTGGCTTCGCTTCCACTTGCCGCTGCCATACGAGCAGACAAGGGAATTGATATCTGAAATTTGTTATCTGCCTCAAGCAGCATGTTCACATATTCTTCTGCACTGGCGCAGAAGTTTACTTTGCCGTTTTCAAGCAAGGCAACTTTGTCCGCATGAGGCAGAATATCATCAATAATATGTTCCGAAATAATTATGGTTGTACCGGTTTCATCGTTGACCCGACCCAACATTGATAGGAAACGCTTGCGTGAAATGGGATCGAGTTGTGCCATAGGCTCATCCAATAGCAGCAGATCCGGCTGCATGACCAGGCTGGAGGCAAGATTGAGAATCTGCTTTTCGCCTCCGGATAATTCAGACACCTTACGATCCATCCAGTCACTTATACCGAAGAAAGTCGATGTTTCAGCCAGCCGCCTTTCGATATCCTGATTGGATAAACCCTGGTTTTCAAGACCGAAGGCCAGTTCATGCCAGACACTGTCGAGAATAATCTGATTGTCCGGATTCTGCTGCACAAAACCTATCTGCACGGCCTTATCCGCCGATTCATAAGCCGAAGCCGGTTCTCCATGAATTATCCTGCTGCCGGTCAGACTTCCGGCCGGAGTCAGGACAGGTGACAGAGTCCGTAATAGCGTGGTTTTACCGCTTCCTGAGCTTCCGGTCAGCAGAGTGAGGCTGCCGCGCTCAAAGCTTATAGAAAGTCCATCCAGGGCTTTAGAGTCTGCGCCCGGATAGGCAAAAGACAGATTTTCCAACTCTGCAGCAAGTGCCGGATGATGGTGGTCCACCTGGTATTCACTTCCCGGGCCTAGTCCGGAATTACTCATCTGATTCATCTTTCTCTTTTCTAGCTTTCTAGTATCCACTTCCTGATCCAATAACAAACCGAATTTTCTCTGACCGCCGAATTGCGTTTCGGCATGCAGTATCTTCTTTCTGCCCCTCCATTCCATAAATTCAAGATAGAAAGGGAAAAATAAATACAGTGCGTATAAAACTAATGTTATAAGGCGCCAGGATATGGGGGGAATATCTGCAGGTAATGTCAGGACGGGATAATACTGAAAGGAATGTGTCCCTGTGGCAAATCCGATTATCTGCAGGACAATCATCAGTAGTATAAAAACTACTCCGACAGCGTCATAAACACTGAAACGATGACGCTTATAGCTACTGCGCCGGTCAGAGGGATAACCTTTTGCCCGCATGGCAATGCTTGTATCCAGCGCATTTTCCATTGACCAGCTCATCAGCACTGACGACATGCGTGTATAGAAAGCAGCTCTTTCCCTGCGCGGCATGTTTTCCTCACCTAGAAGTGCCTTCTGACTCATCATGACCTTTTGTCCATGCTCGATCGTGTCGGGGACATAACGCAAAACCATGCCCAGGAGCAGGCTTGTGACGGGAAAACGCTTGCCGCCCACGGAAAGCAATTGATCAGAACTGGAAACTTCCTGATAGGCGCGGAACCAGAGCAGGATTGTCAGCAGCATCAGACCGGCTGCGAAGCCATAGATTATGCTTTCCAAAGTCACAGGCCGCAGGCCAAGATAAAAAAGAACAGTGAGTCCATTGCCGCTGAAAAGTGCATTGGCCAACACAATCAAAAGATGGAGGGGAATGAAATAGCGAAAGGAGCGCAACAGCTTGGCTGCTCCCTCCAAATAAATGTTCAAAGCCACTGCTGCGAAAAAAGACAGGAGCAGATAGGCGGGGTTCAGCGTTAGCATGGAAAAGATCAGTGCAGAGAAAAAATACAGAAGTAAGAGTGACGGGTGGGTTGCCCGCAGATTGATGAATTTTCCCTTAACAGACTTCAAGAATATTGCTCCATATTTTCATGTTCAGGCGGGATTTTAGTAGCGTGATCCCGGCACATCATTCGGAGTCACCGTGTAATGAAAGAAGACTACATCACCATTTTTAACTGTCACCTTTGAGGCGGAAAGGTTGGGAAATTCTCCGTTTATCGAGTAAATCCAGCCACCCTTGCCTGCAGCTTCACCTTCCCTTACTCCTTGAATCGCAGACACATATGTGCCTAAAAAGCTGTTGCTGGCATTGATTGTAAAACCGCTTGCCTTGAGAACATCAAATACCGAGCTATCTGGATCTACAGTAATTTCCTTGCCGGCCAATATCACACCACTCGGCGCGAAACTCGCTGCTGATGCCACATTGGCGTTAACCGCATTTATACAATTAACTGACAAATACACGACAATTTTGCCGCTTGTTGTACTTGCCTCTGTTGTCTGGATAGTTGCTTTCGACGTACTACTTTCTTTTACCTCGGTTGTTGTAGTTGAAACCTTCGTTGCAGCGGAAGTTTGACTGACAGGCTCTGTTGCCGTATGTTCGCTCGATACTTCAGACCGCTCGGAACTCGTACCGCTTATAACAGTTTTATCACTGGCGGTACTCGGATCCGTCCGATCGACTTCAGATTGCGTAGTTTCACTTTCCTTCACGGACACTTCTGTCGGGCTTGTCCGGCTTTCAGAAACAGTAGCCTGATTATCACCTTCCGATGTACAGGCATTCAAAAATATAAGGCTCATGCTGAAAGCCAGAATCAGGGCAAGGATAAGTCCGGACTTTGATTTTCTTCTTGTTTTAAATTTCATCTGTATAACTCCCTAAGCCCGCTTGAGAAGCGGGCTTAAGCTGATAATATTCCGGTCTTTTTTAGTCATTTACTTTCTTGCGCTTGGCACGAATAACCAGTGCTGAAGCTGCCAGCACAAAGAAGAAGGAACTTAGAAGAAGCCGGGATGAATTATATTCACCGGTAGCAGGCATTTTTTCTGCCAACTTTACTGCGAAGAGGGTATGTGAGTCGTTGCTGTAGAATAAATTGCCGTCAGCCGAAATGGAGACGGAAGCCATACACCAGTTCTGTTGTGACTCTATGGGTGTATACACCGTGTGGACCTTATCCCCATCAGTTGTTATGCCGTAGAGGGCTCCGGGTTCCTTGTTAATAGTGAAAAATACATATGTGCTTCCGCTCTTGTCTTTTACAACAAGTGGTGTCCCCTGAATTGCACCATCTATCTCATAGCTTTTTTCAACCGCCATCGTGTCTGCATTAATTATTGACAAGGTGCCGGGACC
>JAAYEX010000224.1 GCA_012728535.1 Clostridiaceae bacterium
GCCGCAGGTTCCCAGGGTCTTGGAAAGTGTGCCCATTTTTATATCAATATCGTCCGGTTCAAGATTGAAATATTCATCTACACCGCCGCCATGATCACCCAGTATTCCGGCTGAGTGGGCTTCATCAACCATGAGGAAAAAGCCGTACTTTTTCTTTAAGGCGACCAGCTCCTGCACCGGTGCCACATCACCATCCATGCTATAGGCACCTTCTACAATGACGAGAACCTTCTCATAGTCATTGCGTCTGCGTTTCAGAATTCCTTCCAGGACTTCCATGTCATTATGAGGGAAGGCACGGCTGGAGGCCGGAGAAATTTCCAGGCCCTGAGCAATCGAGTTGTGACAGAGGACATCGTATAGGATCAGATCGTTTTGATTACAGAAATTACCGACGAAGGATACATTGGTCGCATGTCCGCTGACCAGGACCAGGCAGTCCTCCGTGTGTTTCCAGCGGGCGATGGCCTGTTCCAGCTCTTTGTGAATACTCTTTTCACCGGCCAGAAGACGGCTGCCGCTGGCCGAACCTCCATATTTCAGCAAGGCCTCTGTTGCTGCCTGATTGACCTCGGGGTCGCCGGACAGTGCCAGATAGTTGTAGGAACCGAAGTTCAAGACATCCCGGCCTTCATAGGTCGACACATCTAGCAAGGGCGAGTCATGGGCTACGAAGTAGGGGTTGCCGAAGGCTTCGACAATGGGAGTCAGACCTCTTTCTCTTTGAGCAAAAGCTTTGTATTCACGGGTTTTCTCAAAAGTATCTACGCGGTCTGAGCTCTCTCCTAAATCCGGATCCTCTGCAAGTCCGGCGGCAGTTATCTCAGGGATGATCTCACTCTCTTCATTTGGATTGACAAAGGCTGCCGGTACCTGTGCAGCCGGCTGACCTAGATTCAATGCAGCAGCCGCAGGTTTTATTCCACTCTTATAATCGCGCAGGAGATCAGCTATTATCTCTGCTGTAAGTTTGTTGTTAAAATTTTCTTCCTCGATTGTGACATCATATTCATTCTCCAGAGCTGCCAGAAGAGAGACGGCCTGTAAGCTGTCTGCTTCCAAGTCATGGATAAAATCATCGCGTGCGCTGATTTCTTCCACCGGGCGCAGGAGCACTTCGCCCATCAATTCACGAATACGATCTACTGAGACTTCATTCACTTGCTTTTTCTGTTCTTCAATAACTTCCATCACTACAATCTCCTCTTCTGCCTTCTCACGAGCGGATTCAGTCAGGTACAACTCACGATAGGGCCATTCATTAGCCTCAATTTGTTCCCTCAGATAATTACGTTTAACTTTCAAAGCAGCAGACAGGGGCAAGGGGTCACTACTCAGCAAAACTTTGCCGGGCCGTGACAAGATGCTCAATTTCCCGAATTTTTGGCGCAAGGCTTCAGCTGCTGCCAGATCATCAAAGGTGTCAGCCGGTTCGGCGACCATAATAACCTTTTCATCATCGCCCTGCTGTATACCAAGGACCGTATAGTTTTTAAAAAAATCAAGACTGCCTAATTCGTATTCAATATCATCAGGATTGATATTCTCACCGGAAGCACCGATGATGACATCCTTGAGCCGGCCTCTGATAAAGACACGCTCTTCCGCATCCAGATCAGCAACGTCACCGGTCCGGAACCAATTATCCTCAGAAAAATCTGCAGCTATGTACTCGCCATTGAGAATGACACCGCAATGCAGATAATCTGTAAGCAGTTCGATTTCACTGTTCTCATTAAGTCGCAGACTGCCGGGCAGGAAGCTGCTTCCGACACTGCCGTCCATGCGTTTTTGAACTTTCTTTCCACGTTCGACGCTGATGATCCCCGTCTCTGTCAGCCCATAACCATTAACCAGGAAAAAGCCGATGCCGTTCATGAAACGCAGTGTTTCCTCAGAAATACGGCCGCCTCCGCTACAGCAAAGCCTCAAATCAGGACCGAAGACCTGGGCCCGGACATCTTTCAGAATTTTATTCAGGAAGGGAGGTAGAGGCAGGCCGATTTTTTGGAGTCTGATATTCCAGTCAAGCAAACCGTTAAATCGTGACACCTGCTTTTCACCGCCGGCAGCAACTTTTGCCTTGATGCCCCTGGCAACATGATTCCACAAGAGCGGCACACTGATCAGTTGTGTCACACCACGTTCACGGCAGGTTTCCAGCCAGGTTTCGGGAACCTTACTCTTAGGAAAGACGATAAGTTGTTCAAAGAACTGGCTAAGTAGAAAGATTACGATAAAGCCCAGTATGTGATGAAAGGGCAAAATAGCAATGGAACGCTCCTGTACATCGGGGCGCAGCCAACGGTCGGAATCCTTGACAACGTAGACTAAGGCACGAAATTGGTTGCTGAGTGTTTCACCGCTGTGTACGTAAAGTTTTGCGGCGCCTGTAGTGCCGCTGGTAGCCAATATGACATAATTACCGAAGGGACGGTCGGCTGAATTAAGCACGCCGGCACGTTCCAGCGGCGAGCTCTGATCCCTGGCTGCCGCCGTTGACTCCCTCACTAAACGGATGGACCAGGCTTGGGGCATATCTGTGTTTGAATAAATCTTAATGGAATCAGGAACTTCAACAAAATCCAATGCGTCCTTATCCGCAATAATCGCCCTGGCATCTGACTCCGTCAGGAGATGTCGGATTTGAGTGTTTGTTGCATTCGGATCAAGCAGCAAGGCGTTATAGCCGGCTTTCAGGACAGCCCAGAACCAGAAGACAAATTGTGGCGAAGTGGCTGTTTTGATGCCGATAAAAGATCCGGCAGGCAGGTCGCTCTGCCGTATTACCTGCTCCACCTCTTCAATAATGGGTGGACATTCCTTGTAACGAATCGTTTTGTAGCCGTCCGGACCGGGAATGTCCAGAGCGCCTTCGTTATTATCCTCACGATAAGTATTCCGGTACCAATCCTCAAAGGAATGCATTTTGGGCAATTCTTTGTACAGAATATCGAATTTATTTTTCATAACTCTCCTGATCCGCAAATCGCGAATACCGGCCTCCTCCATCTGAAAAAGGTTCAAAGACAGGTCTGTGAGCCATATACTAGTATATATAATGACATTTGAACAAATACATCGAATTCAAATTCGACAAACTAGCCCAAATTAATCGCTTTACAGGCTTTTGCGTAGTCGGACGGATCGTCAAGATCAAGAAAAGAAAGTGCCAGGTCAAAATTTACCGGCATGACTGCTTCCGGGTAGCGCTTAATCACCTGGCGTCCACCCATATCACCTTTTAATTCGCTTAATTCCGGAAAAAATTGACGGTCAAAAAGCACCGGAGAACCGCTTTTCCTCTGATGGACAGCCTGACTGATCCGTCCATCCCTATGTGTTTCCATCATCTGACGCATAAGAATGGGTGATACAAAAGGCTGGTCGCCCGGAACATAAAAAGCAGCAGGGCTCTGAGCCGGCAATTCCCTGCTGGCGCGGGCAACTGAACTTCCCTGGCCGTCGGCATAATCCGGGTTATATACCAGGCGCAAGCTGACGTCAGACGGAAAATACAAAGCGGCCTCCAGACAGACGGTCTCCACCTTTTCACGTTCAAAACCCGTAACCACGAGTATGTCGTTTACTCCGCTTTGAGCCACCTGGTGCAAGGTACGAGCCAGGACTGTTTTATCCCCCAGCGGCAGCAGCAATTTATTTTCACCCATACGCTCGGACAAGCCCGCAGCCATGACGATAGCAGAAAATCTTGCGGCCTTGCTTTCGCAGCGAACCAGGCCGAAGTGCGTTTTATGTGAAAAAGTATCGATACTTCCGTCAGATCCTTTTTCCATGGAAGTAAAAAACACTGCATCCAAACCGGGCTGTCGCATAGCCCGATCAGCCAGATTCGCCCAATCCGTGTCGCCGGGCATTACATTCGCCTGATTAAAAACTGCTGCAACTCTTGCCGTTGGCGGTATGTCTTTTAAGAAGGCACCGCTATCGAGAGTCCGGCAAAGGTGCTCGAATCCTATTGTTTCATTCAACTCCAGGCCGGTCCACTGCGAAAACACCTCAGAGCGATGTACATTTTCTTCGGTCAGGGGCAAGCCCAATCCTTTCAGCCCGAAGAGGATCAAAACCAGATCTGTAGTCTCGGGAATAACCGGTTCATAGTCCGCATAAGCCTTTAAAGACTTCATTTTCGCTCCATCTGCCTCACAGAGGAAAAGACAATTGGCCGGACCATGCAGGCGTCGTTTTCTGATCTCTTCATCAAATGCTTCTTTGGAAATACCCTTGTACTTGTGCGGAAACTTCTGGACCTCAGCAGAGAACCACACGCCTGATGTGGTGGGACAGCTTAATGATATGGGGAAGTCGGGAGCCAGCATGGCTGTAGTTGTCGTCAGAATATGGCAGGGTAAAAGCCTCGACCGGTAAAGATATTCCTGAGTTGACGTCTTACCTCCGCTGCCAACGGTGCTGATCACAAAGGGAGCCGGAAACAAGCTTGCTCTCCGCTCAATCTCCCGGCGGACAAAGCCTGTTAAGTCTGTCTCAAAAGAATCACTGCTATTAATCATTGCAGGAAAAATCCGGATACCCTCCTGCTGCCAGGTGATGTAAGATAGCTTCCAGCACACCGCCGGCAATGGTACGGCCTTTATCACTGATGCTATAACAATGGCGGAGGTCGTTGCGGGGATCAATATCTCCGATCTTCAGGCCCTGTCTGGCCTCATAACCCTCTGCTATCAAGCCGCGGATAACGCCCGGCACAGTGGCCAAAACATCTTCATCACCAACCCGGCAGACCGGCTCGCCTTTTTCAACCGTATCACCGATAGACCTGAGCTGGTGAACGCGCCCTGCCTGCGGTGCACGAAGAACCCTGTCATTGGTAAAGCCGTCCACATCTCCGGGAATTCCGGTATTCGGCGCGGCAAAGCCATCATAGATAAGACTTCCCAGAAAATGGCCCCGCTTGGTCTCTACCACGACATGAGCATCACGGCCGGCCATAATATTAGGCCCGAGGCCAATTACCAGATCTGCAAAGTTTTTGTCAAAATCGCGAGCTCTTTTGCTGACTGTAGCGTCGATGAAAACATCCGGCCGGAAAAACTCTATCAGTTTTTCCTCAGGCATTGTACTTACAGGGATCTCCTTGCGGGCGAAACAGTCATCTATTTCGGATAAATCTTTAATGAGGATACCGCGGGCACCTTCAATCTCCCACTGCCCTTCAGTAATCGCATTACAAAAAGAAACGGTAAGGCGCACACAGCTGGGAAAAGGCAGTTCACAAACCAGGACTTTGAAACCTGAGCGCCAGAGCTTATGTATTACTGCGGAAGCTAAATCACCGCCGCCACGCACCAAGATTTTCATATAAACAAAACTCCTTTTTATACGGCAAGGCTGTCAAAATAACCCTGAATTAGAACCACAGGGGTGCCTTTGTCACCGCTGCCGGATGTGAGATCGGCCAGAGAACCCAGCAAATCGACTATGCGGCGTGGGGTCGTTCCTTCAGAACTCATGCCGGATTTGTCGCCGTCATCTTCCTTAGCAAGAATCGCGGCTCTGATCTGTGCTTCCAGTTCCTGCCCTGACAGCTTGGAAAAAGTATGGTCAGCCAAATATTTTATTTTAACTTCGTGCGGTACCCCGCTTAAACCTTCGGTATAGGCGGGAGAAACTACCGGATCAGCCAGTTCCCAGATTTTACCGACAGGATCCTTAAAGGCGCCGTCACCGTAAACCATGACCTCGACATTTTTGCCTGTCCGCTCCTTGAACAGAGCCGCAATATCCTTAACCAGCCGGTGGCCACTGCGTGGAAATAGTTTCAGTGTTTCTTCACTGGCCTTATTGCTGCCCAGAAGTCCGTACTGCTCGTTATAACCGCTATCTTCAATGGGTTCAGCCAGGATATCGGATAAACCGTAGACTAAACCGTCACTGCAGCTCTCCAGAACTTTTCTGCTTCGCTCGCCGCTGTGGATATCACAGACCAGAATATCACGGGAATAATTCAAGATCGCGCGCGGATCGTTGGCCAGAATAATCTCCGCCTTACATTTTTCCGCTTCAATTATTTCACGGTAAAAGCTCAGGTAATCAATACCGGTGTAGGGATGCTTGAATTCACCGAAGAGCTGTCTGAATCGCGATTCCGTCAGGATATCGCTCAGTGGATTAATTCCCACTTCATCCAGCTGCTCAAGTGAAGCCAGAGGATTACCGACTTCGTCGGTAGGATAGCTGAGGAGGAGTGTTATTTTTTTCGCCCCCCGGGCTACTCCTTTCAAAATAAGAGAAAAGCGGTTCCGGCTAAGTATAGGAAAGACAAGACCTATCTCTCCGTCGGGAAAGTGGCGTTGAATATCATAGGCTATATCATCGACGCTGACATAGTTGCCTTCCGCACGGGCGACAACAGATTCAGTGATAGCTATAACATCACGATCGTGGAGATCAAATTTCTCAGCTTCAGACGCACGTATCACGCTGTCGACCACAATTTCACATAAATTGTCACCGTCGCGAATGATTGGCGTGCGGATGCCCCTGGAAGTTGTTCCTGTCAAGCGTTCCATTCTGCCACTCCTTTTGAAACTTAAGATGGCGGAAGCATGTGAGAATCGAACTCACCCGGGAAGCTCCTAACCCCCCACAACGGTTTTGAAGACCGCAAGGCACACCAGCACCCATCTGCTTCCATTTATAACAACAATTATTCTAACTGAAGAACGGAAATATTTAAAGTAATCTGTAATTCTGACCGGTTAGGCACAATCAGCTAGCAAATTATGGAGCGACTCAATTCCTCTATGGCTGCAATACCGGCATCGATATCTGATACAGAATTCATGGTGGAAAAACTGAAGCGGACAATACCCTGGTCCACAGTTCCAAGCGCCCGGTGCATCAGAGGTGCACAGTGAGCTCCGGGTCGTGTTGCTATATCGAAATCGGTAGCTAGAATATCGCTGACTACAGCTGCAGGCACATCGCCGAGATTTAACCCGACAATTGGAGCCCTTCTTTTTTCAGGATCTGAGAAATCCCCATAAATTTTCAATCCCGGCAGACCCTTAACCCCTTCATAGAAACGGCGCATCAATTTGTTCAACAGAGCCTCCACCTCTGCCATGCCGATATCCTGCAGGTACTTAACTCCGGCATGGAGGCCAATCAGACCCGGAACATTGGCAGTACCGGCTTCAAACAGAGTCGGCATCTCCTCAGGCTGGGCTTTTTCAAAAGACCTGATACCGCTGCCTCCGGAAATCACCGCTTTTAAAGGAACATCCGCCATCCGGCTGCCCAGGACAATTCCACCGGTGCCGCCCGGCCCATAGAGAGATTTATGACCGGTAAAGCAAAGTGCATCGATGCCGTCGGCTTCTATGTTTATAGGGAAAATACCGGCACTTTGTGCAGCATCAACAATCAGGAGAAGGTTTTTTTCACGACAAAATTGAGCACAGGCCGAGAGGTCTATCACTTCACCCGTAACGTTTGAGGCATGATTTATGACGACAGCCCTGGTCTCCGGACGCAGCAGCTGCGCAAGAGAGCTGACATCCACCCTGAAGGAATCTTTTTTCAGGCCGGCAAAGCTTAGAGCCACACCCGCTTCTTCCAGCTGGTAGAGGGGACGAAGTACCGAGTTATGCTCAGTACAGCTTGTGATAACATGGTCACTCACCCTCAACAGGGATTTCAAAATCAGGTTTATCGACATAGTTGCATTGGCGGTAAAGGCCAGCTGTGAGTCTTTGCCTCCAAAGAATTTCGACACAGTGCTACGGGCTGCTTCAACTTCCTGCAAGGCACGTAAAGAAAACTTATGGGCACCCCGGCTGGGATTGCCCAGATCGTCGCGCCTGATTGCCTGACAGAGAGCATCTTTAACACTGTCCGGTTTGATTGCGCTGGTGGCTGCGTTGTCCAGATAAGTCACTCTTCTTCTCCCTTTGCCTGCAGAGGTGACTCCCGGGCGATAAACTGTCGCACGCCATCAATAGTGGCAGACAAAGTCCAGTGAGTAACTTTCACTTCTTCCTGTTCAAGTATCCCGGCAACTTCCGCAGCTAATTTCGGATCCATGCGCAAAGATAGGCCGCAACCTGCACGAACAGTCTCAGGTGTCGGAATCAGTCGGACCTTAAGTCCGGCCTCAATGCCGGCTTGTTCTGCACGCATAGCATCATGGGCAGTTTCAAAAGATGCCAGCATAAAGTCGGGAATTTGCAAACGGTTTTTCAAAAACTTAGCTCCTGCTTTCTGTTAAGGACGGGCTGTCCGGTAGCTACGGATCAATTCAGCAATCCTGTACATGTTGGTGATCTCGCCGATGGCCAGCTTCTCTTTAAGACCGAGAAAATCGAGACAAAGTCCACAGGACAAAATACTGACGCCTGCCTTGTCCAGTGTTTTCAGATCTTCCAGTACGGGAGAACCCTCACAGGTCAGCTCGACTCCGGTGTTGTAAAGCACAATCGCCAACGGCAGACGATCCTGTTCACTCAGGGAATAGATGAAGCTCTTCATCAGAATTGCTCCCAGTTCGTCGTTACCCGCGCCCATCAGCTTATTGCTGATCTGGACAATATATTCGGAATCAGCTTCGGCAAAGGCCGGTGCGGTATTCTTAACGGCTTCCGTATCCTCAGCTGTTTCGCCCTTGATTGTTACTTCAAAGACCGCTGCAGACACTTCCTTAACAGAGTGGCCGCGCTGCATTGAATCAGCCAGCCTCTTCAAATTTCCGACTGCAACTTCATTGTCGACCCGCACGACAACATCCTCGGATCCCGAGCTGCGCAGGGCTTTCTTTGCCTCGATCACCGGAAACGGACAAGCCAGTCCTTCCGCTTCGACTAAAATCATTACTCCCAACCTCTCCCGGGGCACTAAATCATACTCCGTAGTTCATTCTATATCTGCTATTTTACAGTTTACTTATGCATTGACATATTATCAAAAATCGGAAGATCTAATAAATTGTGTGATAAAGTAACAGAAGACGGCTAACGGTGGAGAAGATGAGCAATTTTTCCTGGACATCTGAGCAAGAGGCAGCCATAGATTTTTCCGCAAAGGCAAATCTTCTGGTTTCTGCCGCAGCAGGTTCAGGTAAGACAGCAGTGCTGTCAGAGCGTATTATCAGCCGGGCCATAGCCGGCGATCTGGACCTGTCCCGCGTCCTTGTCATGACCTTCACCGATCTTGCAGCCAAGCAGATGAAAAACAGAATTGAAGCCCGTCTGGTCAAAGCCCGCTCTGATGCTGAAACAGCTGCTGACATTGACCACCTCGATGCCTTGCTGCGTATCTTTCCTCAAACACGCATTTCCACCATTCACTCCTTTTGTAACCGGCTTCTGGGCGATTATCTGGCCGAATTTAAAGATGACGATGGCCAACCCTTGTTGGAACCGGGATATTCACTTTTAGATGAGGAAGCAGCAGCCGGCCTCCTGGATGAAGTTTTGGATGAGCTCCTGTCTCAGCAGTATGCCTTGCTGGACGACCGGAGACATGGCCGCCTCCAATCGGACTGGACACAGGAGTATTACAGCAAGATCGATATCTTGCTGGCAAAGGCTGATCCCCTCGATTATCTGTCTGATTTTGACCGTCTCAGTAATGGCTACGCGCCGGGCCTAAGTGACCGGAATTTTCGCGAGGCTCTGAAGCAGGTCCTGGGTAAGTTGCGCAGCCTCCCTGATTACCGGAATCTGGTCCGCCGGGCTGTAGGAAGCTTTGCCGTTGAAGTTGAAGACTTCCCTTCACAGAACCTGTTGGACCATTTCTTCAGTATTTATTTTGAACTTTTTAAAAAAATGAAAGCTGCCGTGCGTCAATTGCAAGGGCACCCGCATTTCGAACGAGTAAGGAATTCAGCCAAAGAAGGCGCAACCATACAAAGACAACTGGAGTTGATGGATCACGCCACAAGGCTGGTGGAAGATCTGGATGATATCTCTGCAGCTACAGTAGAAAATTTCAGAAGAATCAGTGAAGCCGGCAGGAAACTTGATGGCGTATCCATGCCGTCAAAAGTTGCGGATAAAGGAACTGACAGAACCATAAATCACAATGATTTTGTCGACCTGATGTCGTCGGACATCATGGCTTTTTTCTATCTGATCAATGACAATAACAAGATCAGTGCCAAAAAGCAGCAGGAGTATTTTCCCGATGTACAAGCCCTTTTTACTGTCAGCCTGCAAGATATGCAGGAGGACCTGAAGATCAGTGTCGGGCCTGTAGC
>JAAYEX010000225.1 GCA_012728535.1 Clostridiaceae bacterium
AGACAGGTATCGTCGGTGCGCATGGATGGCGAGATTCTTCCCGATCCCGTGAAACAGTCGGTTTTGCGTTATCTTTCCATTTACCTGATGTTTTTGATCCTGGGTACATTATTGGTATCTTTTGACAGCACTGATATCATGACGTCTATTTCCGAAGCTGTGACAGCCCTGAACAATGTTGGACCCGGTTTAGGCGCAGCAGGTCCTGCCTCAAATTTTCACCAGTTCAATGATTTTACAAAGATTGTGCTCAGTTTTCTGATGATTGCGGGACGCTTGGAACTTCTACCGGTGCTTTTGTTCTTTTCTCCCAAAACCTGGAAAGCCACTACATAGTTGTCCGGCAGAATCTTCTCCGATAAGACTTGTCGGGTTTTTGGAAATAGTCAGTCTTTACCTATGATATTATTAATCTTAAATCTTAAAAAGTAGCAATATCTTAGTTAGGAGCGTACAACAATGAGTCAACCACGTGATCCCGGAAGAAACAAGGGGAAAGACTCACGAGTTAAGAATAAATCGCAGCGAAACAATGCTAGAAAATCTGCCCCTGTGAAATCTCGGCAAGATAGAGAAATGCGCAATAAAGTGAGGAAAATCTATCTTATTGTAGTATCAGTGTGTGGGGTGCTGATAATAGTTTTTTCCCTGCTTGTCGCCAACAAATTGAAAAAAGCAGGTGTTATTTTTGAACCTGAAGAAACAAATCAGATGCTTGCGAGCATTCCCATCGGAGAAGATGACGAGACAGAAACTTCTGCAACTGCTGAACCCACCGAAAGCATAGAAACAATCTCTGTGGAAACAACAGAAACAACAACTTATACTCCGGGTGCAACTACCGCGTCCACCTGGAACTACAATGTTCCCGTCAATAACAATATTACCGGCACCACGGCGGCAGTTATTATAACGAATCCATCTTCAGAAACCACAACTGTGACAGCTCCTGATGATACCGATACAACAGTCGAAACGGAGCCTACTACCGGGAGCGGTGAGACGGAAACAACGGAGCCAACAGCTGAAACTCCGTCAGATACGGTTCCTCCCGCCGTGCCACCAGTCGAAGAGCCTCCTGCCGGAGATACGGACGATGCAGGCGATGTGGTAGAAGGCCCCTGATTCACAGGCAAAGTTAAAGTTTTTACAGTCTTTTGCAGTAAAGGAAAAGGACGATACTGATGGCGACAATTTCAGAATTGATTATACTAACAGTCGACGATCTTGAAGATCAGTTGGGCAGCAGTAAATACCCGAACTTTGTCGCAGAATCTGAACAGATGTTTACTGATCAGGTAAACGCTTTTGCTGAAAAAGTTTTGGCTGATGAAAAGATCAGGGCGATATTTGTTTCAGGTCCGACTTCCTCCGGCAAGACCACTTCTTCCAGGCTGCTCTCACAGCAGTTGATTGCTAACGGCAGACATACTATTCCAATCGAGCTGGATGATTTTTACCGCGAACAGGATCTTCGATACGACGAGGAAGGCCGTCCGGATTATGAGAGTATTGATACTCTGGATTTGGATTTGCTGGCTGAAACATTGGGAGACCTTTTTCGTGCCGGAGAGTGTGCAATCCCAACTTTTGAGTTTGCCAACAGACGCAGATATTACGAGGATCACAACAAAATCAAGTTGAATCAGGGCGACATTGTTATTATTGAGGGCCTGCACGGCCTTAATGAGACTGTAAGTTCCCATGTTCCGAAGGAAGCACAGCTAAGTTATTTCATCATGCCTCACGGCAGGGTCCTTGCTGATGCCAGGATGATATCTAACAGCGATATTCGCATGTTGCGCCGCATCAGCCGTGATGTTAACAAACGTGGTTCGTCAGCTATTGATACGATTGACTACTGGCCGATGATTGACCGGGCGGAAAAGGATTTTATACCTGCTTATCTGGAGGCTGCCGATTACTTTATTAATTCTTTGCTGCCTTACGAGTTTACAGTTATCGCACCCCTGGCACGGGATAAAATCAATGAGTCACTGGAGCGCTTTTTTGACGGCACTCTTGTCACGTCAACATATACCAGAAATACAGACGGTCACTCCAACCTGCGATTGGCGGTACAGGAAGCGACGCGCCTGGTTTGGATCTGCGAGCAACTGCCGGCGGTTTCACCTTCTGTCGTGCCGGCCGGCTCGGTTCTGCAAGAATTCATATAAACAAACAACCGTGCTTAATGCTCCGGTCTTCTGAGATGATTATCAGACGGCCAATTATTCCCGCTACCGGCAAACAAAAACAGTGAAGGTAACTTTAGACACTAAAGTATAAAAAATACGTAGAACTTATTATCATGTACAAGACAAAAAGTGCCTGGCACTGGATTAATTATTTATATTTGAAGGAGAAGTATTATGACACTAACATTAACAAAAGCGAATTTTAAGGAAGAAGTTCTCGAGAACGAACAGCCCGTACTGGTTGATTTCTGGGCCAGCTGGTGTGGACCTTGCCGTATGGTCGGACCGATAGTGGAAGCCTTGGCTGATGATTTTGACGGACGTGCCGGAGTCGGCAAAGTAAACGTTGATGAAGAAGACGATCTTGCAAGGCAGTACTCAATAATGAGCATACCGACGCTGGTGATCTTCAAAGGTGGCGAAGTGGTTGAGCGTGTGGTCGGAGCCCGTTCACAAGGCGAACTGGCAGCATTATTGGAAAAACACATATAAGTTAACAAATAAATAGCAGCAGTCAGACCTTAATTCGTTTTTCGGAGGTGGCAAGTGCAAGGCGCATTTCGTTTAGTGACAAAAGCAGAACAGCAGTTGCTGGATAGAGCTTACACCAAGCTAACAGGTCTTCCATCAATAGTTCTAATGGAAAATGCAGGCAAGGCACTGGCAGATGCAGTTTTAAGTGTAGATACAGCAGCGCAAGCTGCTGTATATGATTGTCTGATTTTTGCAGGCAAGGGACAAAATGGCGGGGATGGCTATGTAGCTGCCCGCCATTTGCAGTCTGAGGGGCTTAAAGTTGCCGTGGTTGACGTGAGCTCAGGTGAAGCTCATCGTGATGATGCTGCTGTCAATGTATCTGCCTGGGCAGAACTGGGTGGAGAGATTATCAGAGATTTAACCGGAGTACCGACAGATTCGGTTCCTGTCATTGTCGACGCTATATACGGCAGCGGCTTTGCCTTGGATCGGAAGATTGATGAAGATACGGTGCACGCTTTTGCCCTGATGAGGGAATTACAGGAAAACGGCTCTAAAGTTATCGCCTGTGATTTGCCCAGCGGTCTGCAGGCAGATACGGGGCAAGTCAGTTCATTAAGCCTGAAGGCGGACCTGACCGTTACTTTCGGCAGGGTTAAGCTGGGACTGATAACTCATCCCGGATGTCTTTATTCCGGAGAGATCTGGCTGGAGACACTGGGCATGGATGACGATTTTGTAGATCGTCAGCTGAAAGGAGATCCGGCTTACATTCTTGATGCTGCTCTTGCCTCCACACTTGACAGTAAGCTTGCAGCTGATGCTCATAAAGGTGTTAATGGCAAAGCTTTACTGATCGGCGGCTCGGAGAATATGCCCGGAGCCATGCTTTTATCGATTGAAGCCTGTGCCCGATCAGGGGCAGGCTATACCATGGTGAGAGCACCTGAAGAAATAATTCCTCTTCTGGCTGAAGCTATGCCTTCCGCATTGTATTCATCGATTCCCGTAGGCGAGAGTAAAAAACGCGACCTGCCAGGACCTATGGATTCGATTGCCATCGGCATGGGTGCTTCGGATGCCGGTTGGATTGCCAAAGCTTTAAGCAGCCTGATTCCCAATGAGCAACGTCTCCTTATCGATGCTGACGGCTTGAATGCTCTGGCAAAGATGCCGCAGGCAGAAGAGCTTTTGCGAGAGAGGCAGGAGAAAGGTCTGGAACCGCTGGTTTTGACCCCTCATCCCGGTGAGTTTGAACGTCTGGCTCCTGAATTGACCTCTCTTTTACAGGAAGATCGTGTAGGTGCTGCGCGCAGTCTGGCCCGTAAAAAGTCGTTGATCGTAGTGTTGAAGGGTATGGCCACAGTTGTTGCTTTCCCTGACGGAACAGTATTTATCAATGAATCCGGAAACTCCGGTATGGCCAAAGCCGGTTCCGGAGATGTGCTGACCGGTATGATTGCGGGTAATATGGCTGTGTTAAAGGACAGCAGGAAGGCCGTCTTGTTGTCAGTTTATCTGCATGGACTGGCTGCAGACATTGCCCTCTCCGGCGACGATGATCCCCGTTCTCTTTTGCCGGAAGATATTCTGGCGAATATATCCGCTGCCCGACAGACCTTGTAGTGGTCCGTAAGCCCGGGACTTTCCCATACTTTGCAGTTAGTCACAGAGTGAAATTTCCTCTGATCTTTCTTACTGTGCCCGGCTTTGTTATAATGGTCTAAATTATTGAAAAGGTCTCTGTCACTTTAGTGAAATTAAAGTTGGCGGATATTCCTGATGGCAGGGGGATTAATTGCCGAACTTCTTTTCGGAAATAGGTGAGTTTTTCAGCGGCATCTGGCAGAGTATGACGGACGGTCTGCTATTTTTAGGCGGCCCGCTTGATATGTTTGTTTCATCTTTAGATATTCTGATCACAACCCTGGTTTTCTACTTCATTCTTAAATTGTTTCGCGACTCAAGAGCCTGGCAGCTTCTACGGGGCATTCTGCTGATCATAGCCTTTGCCATAGTGACCAGTTTTCTCGGCCTTAATACCATAAGCTTTCTTTTTAACAATACAATTTCCATTTTAGCGATTGCAGTCCTGATCATCTTCCAGCCGGAACTGCGGAAAACCCTGGAGAAATTGGGGCGAAACCGTCTGGTTAAGTACATTTCTCCCAGGGAAAGAGGTAATGCTGTCGATCCCGGCACACGGCAGTTGATAGAGTCCATCGTTTCAGCCTGGGATTCAATGAGCAAAACCAGAACCGGGGCTCTGATAATAATAGAACGCTCAACGCGGCTGGGTGAATTGCAATCACAGGAAAATGCTGTTCAGGTGGATTCAGGGGTTTCTACAACCTTGTTGAAGCAGATTTTCTATACCGGTTCACCTTTGCATGACGGGGCAGTTTTAATCCGTGACGACCGCATAGCGGCAGCCAGGATCCACGTACCCTTGTCGGATGCTTATCACCTGCGCCATGAATTCGGGACCAGACATCGGGCAGCTGTCGGCGCCAGCGAACTGGGCGATGCTATAGCTGTTGCCGTGTCAGAGGAAAGAGGTACCATCAGCCTGGCGATTGAAGGCAGGTTGTTTGAACTGGCCAATGCAGATTCTTTGCGCAGCCAGCTGAACCGTCTGCTTATGCCCGAAGGCCATGGAGCAAAACGCAATTTCAAAGAATGGCTGCAAGATCTTTTCATCAAAGATGAGGAAGATAAACTGGAGCAGGATGAAGCCGCTCCTGATGATGCAATCGGGGACGAGGCTCGAAGCCCGGAAGCCGGAAGAAGGAAGCGCAGCCGCAGTCATAGAACTGAACGTGGAGCTTTGCTTAAACAACAACGTTTCGGCCTGGCAGTTTTCTCCTTTATTCTGGCATTCTTTTTTTGGCTCTATGTTCAGGTCACAATCGATCCGGTCACAACCAGCTCATTCAGTGTCCCTCTCACATATCAGGGTGTTGAAGCGGCTGCTGAAAAAGGATTCGGCATTCAAGGCTATCCGGTAAGTGATATTCAAATAATTTTAAGAGGCCGTACTGAGCTTTTGAACGATATATCTGTTACAGACCTTACGGCCTATATTGACATCAGCGATCTTGATCGTACAGGTGTGGTAGAATTACCTGTCGAGATTCAAACTGATACTCTGCTATATACGAAGACTGAAACCGTTTTGCCGGGTTCAGTACGGGTTAATGTATACGAGCTTCAACCCTGATAATAAGAGGAAACATGTCTAGATTATTCGGAACAGATGGTGTTCGCGGTGTCGCGAACAGAGAATTAACGCCGGAGTTGGCGTACAGACTGGGTTACGCAGCAGCCCATATCCTGACTGACAGAAGTATGGGAAGACCACGTGTTGTTGTGGGAGAAGATACCAGAGTATCCCGCGGTATGCTGGCCTCAGCCATTGTAGCGGGACTTTGTTCAGCCGGAGCTGATGCCATTGAATGTGGAATAGTACCTACCCCTGCAG
>JAAYEX010000226.1 GCA_012728535.1 Clostridiaceae bacterium
CAAAAAGGGATCATCCGGCCTGACTTCCTCGAAATCGTCATCACGTTGGGTGTCCAAGATCACGCGTGATACCTCTTCAATTACAAGGTCAGGATCGTAGCCCTTTTCAAGAATTTGCCAGAAGGCCTGAAAGACTTCCAAGCTCTCCAGTCCTGTAAATTCTTCAAAATGCTGCTGATAGCTTTCTCTCACATCGTCCTCGCGCAGGAGGCATTCAACGTAAGAGACGAGATTTGCTATTCTATTTTCGGATGCTTGATAATTCTGCATTTTCCCTCCTCTTTCGGCGCAAAGGCAGGCAGATAACTTAAGAACTTCAGTGCCTGGCACCATGATATCTGAAATTGCCCTATAATGTGAATCTATGCACCACTATATATGACGGAAGAAATAATGCAGGGAGCAGAAGACAAAAATATTAATCTGCCGGAAAATGACCAGCTAGAAAAGACAAACGGTCGTTTCAGCACGCAAATAAATGATTTGCAAAGAAGGCTGGCAGACTACACGGAGGACAAAAGTTGGGTTCAGGCTTGGAAAGAGCGCCTGAAACGCTTTTTTTCGCTTAAAGTGGGGATCAATTCGGCTGCTTCCACCTTCTATCTGATCTTCTCAATTTTTCCTTTAATCGTTTTTGTTTTCAGCTTATTGGAACTTCTGGATACGGGTCTGGCGGGCAGATTTGAAGCGGCTATTCCACATATGGGCGTAATTATTCCTGAAGAAATTGCGGCAGTCTTTCAAAACTTCCTCAAATCCGTTGAGCGCACCAGCAGTGTCTCAGTCCTGTCAGTTACTGCTCTCGCCTTGCTTTGGGCCGCTTCCCGCGGTGTCGGCAGCGTCGTGGCGTCTCTTAACAAGATCTATCACAGAGAATCCAGATTCAATTTCCTGGTGCGGCGTCTCTTCGGTCTCATCGCCATTTTTGCATCCAGCGTCCTCCTTATCGTTATTCTGGTAGTACTGGCTTTCAACCGTCTGGTAAGAAGCTATCTGCAGGAGTTCTTTACTCTGCCTGATTTTATTCTTCAGGACAGGTTTGATCTCTTAGCGAACCTGGCTGCCTTTCTGGTGCTAAGCTTCATCTTCACTGCGATTTTTTCTTTACTGAAAAGGCAACGCAGCTACTTCCGCCATACGCTTTTTGCCTCAGCGCTGACCTCTGTAGGCTGGATCCTCATTTCCTACGGCTTGTCTTACTTCATTTCCAATCAATCCAATTACTATCTGATGTATGGCAGCATCACGGGCATTATCTTCCTGATGCTCTGGCTCTATCTGGCTGTTTATATAATGATGATCGGAGCTTTCGTTCACGCAGAGCTGATCATCCAATATCCGCGCCCCGCTAAAGAAAAAAGGGCAAAAAGAAAACATAAATAGCTGTATTGCCCGGTTCTTTTTCGTACAATTCGTCAACATTCAAGAGCTGCCCTTTATTGATACAAAGCTTCGTGCTAGATTATCCTCAGGATAAGAATTAAGGTCTTTTTTTGGTCTTTTTTAGAGGGTAATAAGAATTAAATGAGTTATTTAAATATTTTGCAGTTAATCGGCGGCCTCAGCCTCTTTCTTTTTGGCATGCAACTCCTTAGTGATGGTTTGACATCTGTATCCGGCGGGCGGATGGAACAGCTGCTGGGAAAATTCTGCAATACAAAGACAAAGGGAGTTCTGCTAGGCACTGCCGTTACCGGCGTCATTCAGTCTTCCTCCGCAACCACCGTCATGGTTGTGGCCCTGGTAAATTCAGGTGTAATGCTGTTGAGGCAGGCTGTGCCCGTAATAATGGGGGCAAATATCGGTACCACGGTTACCGGTTGGCTCTTAAGCATGACGAGTATATCGGGTGACAGCTTCATCATAACGATGTTGAAGCCGACCTCCTGGACGCCCCTCCTCGCCATAGCCGGTATTTTCATTCTTTTCACTGCCAAAAGCGAGGCAAGAAAACATAAATAGCTGTATTGCCCGGTTCTTTTTCG
>JAAYEX010000227.1 GCA_012728535.1 Clostridiaceae bacterium
GTGTTATCGGCCGTGATGATGAACTGAATCATCTTATCCAAATACTCAACCGACGTACAAAAAATAATCCGGCATTAATAGGTGAACCCGGTGTGGGTAAAACTGCTATTGCTGAGGGTCTCGCTGTTAGAATTCACGAAGGAAAAGTACCCGCAAAACTTTTGAATCAAGAAATGTTCCTGCTCGATATGACAGGCATGGTTGCCGGAACTCAGTTCAGGGGCCAGTTTGAGAGCCGTATGAAGGGCGTCGTCGAAGATTGTCGCCGTTCAGGAAATGTAATTCTGGTTATTGACGAGCTTCACAATATTATGGGTGCAGGCGATGCTGAAGGTGCGATGAATGCCGGGAACATACTGAAACCTGCTCTGGCAAAAGGTGAAATTCGCGTTATCGGATCAACCACATTAGACGAGTATCGCCGTCATATTGAAAAAGATTCAGCCCTGGAACGTCGTTTCCAAAAGGTAATGGTTGAAGAACCCAGTAAAGAAGATACTTATGAAATCCTTATGGGTATAAAAGACTATTACGAAAATCATCACCATGTATTATATCCAGAACCGGTGGTGAGAGAGGCGGTCCGACTTTCGTCACGCTATATTACTGAACGCTATTTACCGGATAAGGCTATTGATCTGCTGGACGAAGCCGGCTCCTGTGCTAACCTTGCCTGTAAATGCCTGGTAGAAATTAAGCTGCTGGATGAAAAAATCCAAGAGCTTGAATTTGTGCAGGAAGATTATGAGAAGATGATCAATGAGTCGACCGCTGAAAACGAACAAGTTGACCTCTATGCCAAGCATATGGAGGTCAGGTCAGAATTGATGCGTATGCGCTCACAGCGTGAAGAGACAGCAAAAAATTGCCCGCCGGTGCAGATAGAAACACAGGATATTGCTCAGGTGGTCGAGATGTGGACAGGTATTCCTGTAGTTCGCATGACTGAAGAAGAGACCACCCGTCTGATACAGCTTGAAGAGAGGTTACATCAGAGAGTTGTGGGTCAAAATGATGCTGTAAATGCCTTGTCTCGCGCTATAAGACGACATAGGGCAGGATTCAGCCAGGAACACAAACCTGCCTCATTCCTCTTTGTCGGTCCTACCGGTGTCGGTAAAACCGAACTGGTCAAGGCCTTGGCCGAAGTTATGTTTGATACCGAAGACTCTTTGGTAAGACTGGATATGTCAGAGTACATGGAAGCACATACTGTGAGCAAGCTGATCGGATCTCCTCCCGGATATATCGGCTATGATGACGGTGGTCAGCTTACAGAGCAGATCCGTCGCAAACCTTATAGTGTAGTGCTTTTTGATGAAATAGAAAAAGCACATGCTGACGTATACAACATCCTGCTCCAGATTATGGATGATGGTCGACTGACCGACAGTCATGGACGTGTGGTTAGTTTTGAAAACTGCATTATTGTCATGACAAGCAACGCAGGTACAACACTCAAGGGTAACGCAATCGGCTTCGGTTCCGACGGACATGTCGCGATGGAGGACCGGATCGATGGGGTTCTCAAAGATATTTTCCGTCCGGAGTTCTTGAACCGTATTGACGAAACAATTGTCTTCCATGAGCTGACAGCTGAGGAAATCAGAGCAATTGTTGATCTCATGCTGAATGACCCCGTTACTGACATGAAGCGCAGAAACATTGGCCTTCAAATCACCGATGATGCACGAGATCTGCTGGCAAAAGAAGGCTATGAGCCCAAATATGGAGCTAGACCCTTGCGTCGTAAGATTCAGCGTCGTATTGAGGATGTTCTGGCTGACCTATGGTTATCAGGTGACCTCAACTATGCTGAAAAAGTAATAGTGGATGCTGCAGATAATGTTGGCGCTGAGCTTGAATCTCCCAATATGGGAGGACCTCATTTTGATGATAGTGGAAACTACGCTTTTATTTGGGAAAATAAAGTGATGAGCCTGAAGAAAACATGAGCATACCCGAGATAACTCTAATAGTTCGAATACTGTTGCTGGCCCTGGTTATACTGGGGCTGGCACTTTTTGTCCTGACCAGGGCAAGAAGAAGAGTGGAGCGGGTTGCCAAAAAGGAAATAATTGAAAACGACTCCACCTTGATCGGCTTGCGTGCTATTACTGTCACGGAACTACGACCGGGTACAGTTGGTGAGATTCGTCCGGCTTTTTCTCCTGAAAAAGAAGATGAAATCGCCTTAAGCGGAGAAGATAAGAAATCTTCATTCAATACCTTTCCTGCCATTTCATCTCAATATATTTCAAAAGGCAGATCGGTTAGGGTAACAGGCGGCAATAACGAACTATATCGTGTTCGGCCTGCAGCTGATTCTTTGCCGCAGTCACGGAAATAATTTTTTCTGACTGCGTTTTATCTCGTTTTATCGCTATAATGATTAGCCAGGATGAAAATAGAATTGTATTCTTAAAGATACGAAAAGCTTTGGAGGAGGAATAAGACATGTTGAGCCTGAAAACAAATCAAGCTATGCCTTTTATTTCAGAAGAAGAGTTGGAGTATCTGCTTCCTTTTATGGCCACTGCGCACAGGCAGCTGGAGGAGGGGAACGGACCCGGAGCCGACTTTACAGGCTGGTATCATGTTCCGGATATAAATACTGAGGAAGATCTGCAAAGAATTGAGAAAGTAGCGAAAAGGCTACGCGAGTCCAGTGACATACTTATTGTTCTGGGTATTGGTGGTTCCTATTTGGGTGCCAGGGCTGTAATTGAAGCCTGCAATCATCATTTCCCGACTTTGCTGAGTAAGTCTCAACGCGGTGCGCCCTTGGTGATATTCGCGGGACATCAGCTCAGCGAAGATTATCTGGCAGAGCTATGTGACATTCTGGAAGATTATGATGTCAGTCTTAACGTAGTTTCTAAATCCGGCACTACCACTGAAACTGCGATTGCTTTCCGTATCTTACGTTCTTTTATGGAAAAAAAGTACAGTCCCGAGGAGCTGAGGCAGCGCATTGTAGTCACAACTGATGCGAACAAAGGGGCCTTACGTTCCTATGCCGATGAGGCGGGTGTAGAATCATTTGTTGTTCCGGACGACATCGGCGGACGTTATTCAGTTCTCAGTGCAGTGGGTTTACTGCCAATTGCGGTGGCCGGTATCAACATTCGCGACTTGCTTGACGGAGCCAATTGGGCATATGAAAAGTATCTGAGATTCGACCCCGAAGATGTCAACGATTGCATAAATTATGCTCTGATGAGACATGTTCTGGCCCGGCGTGGATATTTACTGGAGATGATGGTCAACTATGAGCCTTCAATGGCCATGTTTATTGAATGGTGGAAGCAACTCTATGGCGAAAGCGAAGGGAAAAACGGACGAGGAATTTTTCCTGCAGGGGCTAACTTTACCACTGATTTACACTCACTCGGACAATATATACAGGAAGGCAGCAGGATCCTTTTTGAAACTTCGATACTCTTTAAATCATCACAGCGTGAAATGAAGGTTCCACATCAGATAGATGATTCAGACCAACTGAATTATCTTGCCGGAAAGAGCTTGCATGAAATCAATCAGACGGCGGCATTAGGTACTAGTCTGGCACATGTGCGCGGCGGTGTTCCCAATCTGAGTCTGGAGCTGCGGGAACGTTCTCCGCTTACAATAGGTGCATTAGTATATTTCTTTGAGAAAGCTTGTGCTCTGAGTGGTTATCTTGATGCCATCAACCCCTTCGATCAACCCGGAGTAGAAGCCTATAAGAGAAATATGTTTGCTCTTTTAGGCAAACCCGGTTTTGAAGATTTACGTTCTAGACTAATGGAAGAATTGAATAATTAATTGAAGAGAAAAATGACAAACAGAAAACGAATGCAGGCACGCGCTGTTTTGAACCGCGTGGAAAAACCCGGTCGTTATGTTGGCGGCGAGTGGAATCATATCGATAAATCTGAAAGTTTCTATAAACTGAATGCAGATGAGCGCTTGCATACAGCCTTTTGTTTTCCTGATTTATACTAAATTGGCATGTCCAATCTGGCCTTGCAGATACTGTATCAGGCGATAAATTCTGAGGGCAAAATGTTTTGTGAAAGAGCTTTCATGCCTGCACCTGACATGCGTGCAATAATGAAGGACGAAAATATTTCTTTGGAGTCGATCGAGACCGGCACAGCTCTGAGAGATTTTGATGTACTGGCTTTCAGTTTACATTATGAACTATCTTATTCTGCGGTATTGGAGATGCTCTCCTTGTCCGGAATACCCTTCTATGCAAGTGAACGTAACGACACAGATCCTCTTGTAATTGCAGGTGGTCCGATCAGCTGCAATCTTGAACCGATGGCTGAATTTTTCGATCTGATTCAGTTGGGCGAAGGGGAGAGGATTCTGCCTGAACTGCTGGAGCTGTACCGAGTGTATAAGGGGCGCGGAGAGACCCGTGAAGCTTATTTACGGGCGGCGGCACAGCTTGAGGGTGTCTATGTCCCAGGAGTTTATGAAGCTGTCTATGATGAAAATGGCTTTATTAGCCTTGAGTTATTGGAACCCTCAGCTCCTGCGGTAATCAAGCGTCGTCTGGAAGCGAATCTTGATGAGGTAATCTACCCGACTGAACCGATGGTTCCGTCAATGGAGGTAGTCCACGATCGCGCAGTGCTGGAACTTTTTCGTGGCTGTTCACGGGGCTGTCGCTTTTGCCAGGCCGGTTATTTCTACCGACCGGTACGTGAACGATCGCTACCGACCTTGCTGGAATACAGCGAAGAACTAATATCTTCCACAGGTGCAGACGAGCTCGGCTTGCTGTCATTATCCAGCAGCGATTACAGCAGGCGTGAAGAACTGATGCCGGCTTTAATTGAAAGAACAGCAGGCTGTCATGTTAATCTGTCTTTACCCTCTTTGCGCCTGGATTCATTTGACTTTAATCTGATGGAACAGATATCAGGTACGCGAAAGGCAGGTTTAACCTTCGCTCCTGAAGCCGGTACACAGCGTCTACGTGATGTAATTAATAAAAATATCACAGAAGAAGACATGTTGCAGACAGCTGATATTGCTTTCCGCGGTGGATGGAGCAACATTAAACTGTATTTCATGCTGGGGCTGCCCACAGAAACAGAAAACGATGTCAGAGGGATTGCTGATCTCTGCCGGAAAGTTTTGAAAGTCTGGACAGACATTCCACATGAGGAGCGACCGCGCCAGGCCAAAATTACCGCTGCACTTTCTTTTTTTATTCCCAAGCCCTGGACGCCTTTCCAGTGGGCTGAGCAAATTACCCCGTCGCATATGAAAGAAAAGGTGCAGCTTCTCACCGAATTATTGCGTGACCGGCGCATATCACTCCAGTGGCACGAGTATGAAAGTTCCCGTATTGAGGGTGTTCTGGCACGCGGAGACAGACGGCTGGCTCCAGTTATCGAAAAGGTTTGGCAGAAGGGAAGCTTCTTGGATGCTTGGCATGAGCACTTTTCAGCAGAACGCTGGGATCAGGCTCTGGAAGAATGTGGACTAAGCAGTGAGTTATATACCCGCGAGCGTAGCACGGATGAAGTTCTTCCCTGGGA
>JAAYEX010000228.1 GCA_012728535.1 Clostridiaceae bacterium
GATTATTGTTCTCTATGATGATATTGATCTGGATGTAGGAATGCTGCGTATTAAAGGCCAGGGAGGTGCCGGCACTCACAAGGGGATGAAATCGATTATTTACCAGCTCAGCAGTGAGAATTTTCCGCGCATCCGAATTGGCATGGGGCCGCGTCATGTCGGGGACATGGTGGATATTGTTTTAGCAAAAATTCCGAGCTCTGATCATAAAATCGTACAGGAATCTTTGGATGCTGCTGCAGAATCCTGCGAATTGATCATTCAAGGCGAGATCGCTACGGCGCAGGAGCGCTATAACCATAAGAAAGAACTTGACTAATGCAGTCTACGGAGCAAGACTCTCGTAAAATCCTGAACTTAATACTGCAGGAGAAGTCACTTTTCCAGGGCAGGGAATACCTGAGGGCAGGCAGGTCGGTAAACCTTTTCGGCCTGTCCGATTCTGCCAAACTTTGGTACGCTGCGGCTTTGCAGAAAGAGAGCGGCAGACCCCTGGTTTTGCTGGTGGCTGACGAAGCTCGTGTTCGTGTAGCGGAAGAAGAGCTGAATGAGATTGTTGCTGCAGATAAGGGTGATTATCCGCCGGTCCTGACTTTCAGGGCGCGTGAGCTGACCTTATATGATGCGCGGGCTGCCAGCCGCGAAGAGGAGATTTATCGGCTGGCTATCCTGGATTCGATCAGGCGGCGACATTTCAGCTTTTTAGTCGTAAGTGCGGAAGCTCTCCTGCAGAAACTGATCCGACCGGAACGCCTGGCTCAGTTCAGCCTGGAGTTCAGGTCCGGGATGCAGATTGAACCCGAAGAACTGGAGCGCAGGTTGAGTTTAGCGGCTTACGAGCGTGTGGGACGGGTAGAGCGGCCGGGCCATTATGCCAGGCGTGGCGACATCATCGATATTTATCCGGCAAAAATTAATGACCGGACAGTCGCTTCTGACCCCTGTCTGCGCCTTTCCTTTTTTGACATTGAAATTGATGAGATAAAGCGCTTTGATCCCGAAAGTCAGCGTTCAGCTGAACAGCTGGATGCGGCACGGATTCCGCCGGCACGAGAGTGGTTGCTCCTTCCTGAGGAGCGTGAGGAACTAGCGCATAAAGTGCTGGCCTATACCAAGGATTCGGTGGTGGAGGCACGCCGACGTAATCTTGACAGGGACACGATCGCCAGGTTGGAACGCATGGGCAATAATGATGCGGAGCGGATTGCTAACGGTATCTTTTTCCCGGCTCAGGATCGTTGGATGCCGCTGATTGAGGAGGCACCGGCTAGTTTGCAGGACTATCTGGAAGCTGCTGACCCTCTTTATCTGATAGATGAATACAGTGAAGTCAAGGCCGTCATGCAACAGTCGCAGGCCGGCTTTTATATGCGTCTGCAGTCTCTGATTGAAAGCGCCGAAGCGCCTGCTGTCGCTCATGCCTTGCAAAGCTCGGCACATGAAGTAACAGAGAAACTGGAGGCCGGTGAGACCTGCCTGTCTCTGGGTCGCCTACCCATGGATGACAACAAAATACCGGAGGCGGAAAGGCTTGA
>JAAYEX010000229.1 GCA_012728535.1 Clostridiaceae bacterium
CTTTGTTTAGGCCTTTTTGCTTTAGTTTAATTCAATGCAAATGCTAACAATTGTCTTTGCCTTTGGCAATAGCCTGTGTTTTCTTTCCGTCATGCTCGGTACAACAGGGTCAGGGCTTTGCAGCTAAAGTGAATTATATACATTCTGTTTTTTTAAAAAGACTTGTACGGAGGGTATGGCTATGGGAAAAATCATCTATAAGCGCATCTATGATCTGGATGAATCCGACCGGCAGCGCGTTTTGGTTGACCGGCTGTGGCCGCGCGGCAAATCTAAGGAAATGCTTCGTATCACTGAGTGGCCCAAGGACATCACGCCCAGCACGAAGATCCGCAAGGACTATCACGACGGAAAGCTGGATTATGAGGCTTTTGCTGCAGCCTACGAGCAGGAGCTGGCAGAAAACAAAAGTGCGGATGACTTTCTGGAGTCGCTCAGGGACCTTTTGGAAAACGGTGATGTTACCATCACGACTTCCGTTAAAGACGTTGAGCACAGCCACATGCCGACTTTACGCAATTACATATCAAAAATGATCGGGTAAGAGTGTCTTGGCTATCGGTGACTTATTCTGCTTTTAAGTTGTATAATTGAATGAAATTACGAATCTTTAGCTTTTTTACTGAGGAGAAATTTCATGAAAAGCAGTACATATAAGGTCATTGTAAGGGTTGTCGCGCTTTTGTTGGCTATACTGATGGGCCTGTCATTGGTTATGTCTTTGGTATCTTGCAGCAGGGATCCGGCGGAAACATTGCCGGAAACGACTACTGCAGAAAGCAGTGCAACTTCTGCAACGACAACCGTCAGCACTACGACTACGACTACGAGCACAACAACACCCACGCCGACTACAACTGAGCCGCCGCCACCTGAGATCGATCTACTTTTTCCGGATCGTTACCCGGTCGCCTTCATGCTCAATAACAGCTGGGAAGCCAGACCCCAATCCGGCTTATCGCGGGGCAAGCTCATCTATCAGCTGATGACTGAAGCCCGTGTGACCCGTTTGCTCATGGTCACTGACGCTGAAGATGGCGTCGTCGGCCCTGTGCGCAGCGCACGTCCGGCCTATCTGGACCTCGTGGCCCAACACCAGGCTTTTTATGCACACGCCGGCAACTTCAAGGTGATTACAGCCAGTCCCGTAGCCAACTATATACGCAGCCTCGATGCCTTGACGGGTTTTTACGGCATGTATTATCGGACGACTCACCGGGTGTCGCCGCACAATCTTTACACCAATATGGAGACAGTTTATTCCTGGGCTGAAGGCTCTTACGGCAATATTGAGCCGGATAAGCCGGTCGAGGGACTTAAGGCTTACGATGTTTTCGTCCAGCCTGAAGGCGGTGAAATCGCAGCAAGTCTCGCTTACCAGTACAACGTCTCCAAAGAACTCTTTATCTATGACGAGACCGGCGGAGTCTACAACAAATATAACGACGGCTATACCCTGGTAGATGAACAGACCGGCCAGGCTCTGGAAATTGCCAACATCATTGTCATCTACCGCCCCCATGGCTGGATGCCGAATAACGTCCATATCAGGGTCGACTGGATAGCCCAGGGCGCCGGAGCTACCTATCTGACCGGCGGCAAAAAATACGCCATCAGCTGGGATAAGCCATCTCACACCGCGCCGATCACCTATTATCTGGACGGCGAAGAACTCATCCTCAACCCCGGCCTGACCTGGATTCTGGTTGTCGACGATCAGGCCCTGGCCACAATCGCCTACAATTAGCTTTTCACTGGGCCGGATATAGAGACGGACGAGTTTGATGCACGGGCGAGTTTGGTGCCAGGCACGATTTGATGCACGGGCGAGTTTGGTGCCAGGTACGATTTGATGCACGGGCTAAGGAGGAACTGCAATGATTATTCCTGTATCTAAGGAGAACGAAGGGGACTGGGCTGACCTTTGCTCCGTCTTATGGCCGGACAATAGTCCTGAAGACTTTTTGGACGAACGCGCCCGTGGAAAACTCCCCTACGAGTATCTTTGCTATATGGACGGCAAACCCCGTGGTTTCATCAGCCTCTCTGTGCGGACAGACTATGTCGAAGGCTGCAGCGAAGGCCCGGTTGCCTATATAGAGGGTATTTATGTGGAGAAAAAGTATCGCCGGCGGGGCGTTGCAAGAGAGCTGATTGAATACGCTAAAATCTGGGCGCTGGCACATGACTGCCATGAACTGGCATCAGACTGTGAACTGGAAAACAAAGTCAGCGAAGCTTTTCACCGCAAGGTCGGCTTCAAAGAAGTCAACCGCATCATCGCCTTCAGTATGAAAGTTAAGCCATGAGTTTAATTTCAGTCCAAAATCTCACGCGCGACTATGGCCGGGGACGAGGTGTCTTTGACCTAAGTTTTTCGATTGAAGAAGGAGAGGTCTTCGGCTTTTTAGGGCCTAATGGCGCCGGAAAAACCACTACGATCAGGCATCTAATGGGTTTCTTGGAGCCTCGCCAGGGCAAGTGCAGCATCAAGGGCTACGATTGCTGGCAGCAAAGGCCTGTCATCCAGTCCGACCTGGGCTACATACCCGGAGAGATTGCTTTTTTGAACGGAATGAAAGGCGGAGACTTCCTTGCCTTCATCGCCCGCTACCGTGGGAAAAACGGCCTCGACCGCATAGACGAGCTGGTCGACCGCTTCGAGGTCGATTTGTCCGAACCGCTGAAAAAGATGAGTAAGGGAAGTCGCCAGAAGGTCGGCATCATCGCTGCCTTCATGCATGATCCCGCCGTCCTTATTTTGGACGAGCCGAGCAGCGGCCTCGATCCTTTGATGCAAAACCGCTTCGTAGACCTCATTTTAGAAGAAAAGAAGCGCGGCAAAACTGTGCTTTTATCGTCTCATATGTTTGAAGAGGTAGAACGCACCTGTGACCGTGTCGCCATTATCCGCAAAGGAAGGTTGGCAGCTGAGGACGACATTGACATCCTCAAGCAGAACCGGCTGCGTCGCTATCGTCTGCCCATGGCAAGCGAAGAAGCGGCCCGGGCCTTTGCCTCTGAATATAACGGCGAAAGCAAAGTTAGGGGGCCGATCGTCGAGCTTAAAGTTTTTGATGATCTAAAAGAAATGACTCAACTGATGGCGCGCTATCCTCTGGAGAATTTGTCCGCGCCTGACCTCAGCCTCGAGGAAATTTTCCTGCAATACTACGGGGATGACGGCGGAGGTGAGTCATGATCAGCGGGGCATTATTCAGGAAAGAAGCGCGGGACAGCCTGGGCCTGTGGCTGATTATCGTTGCAGTCAACGCCCTTTACTTCGCGATCATCGTGTGGATGTTCGACCCTGAGCTGGGCAGCGCGCTCAAGACCTTCGAAGAAGCCATGCCGGGTCTTATGTCGATGTTCGGCATGGTGCCGGCGGGCGAACCCCTGACCCAGTTCATGGGTGCCTACCTTTACGGCATGATCATGCAGATTTTCCCCATGGTTTTCACCATCGTCACAGCCAATCGACTGATCGCGAAACATGTCGACTCGGGATCGATGGCTTACCTGCTGGCAGCGCCGGTCTCACGCGTGAAACTGGCCGTGACCCAGCTGGCTGTCCTAGTCAGCGGACTGGTCCTGATGATTGCAAGTTGTACCGGTCTGGGGATCCTGCTGGCTGAAGCGATATTCCCCGGCGAGCTTAATATCAGGGATTTTCTGCTTTTGAATGTGGCTTGCCTCTGTTTGCAGATTTGTATTATGGGCATTTCTTATTTGAGCTCCTGCGCTGCCAACGAGAGCAGGAGGAGTCTGGCTTTTGGCGCGGGGATCCCGGTCCTGGCCTATGTGCTGCAAATGCTCAGTACCCAGGGTGAAGCGGCGAAAAACTTCAGGTATGCAAGCTTCTTTACTCTCTTTGATGTCAGCGGCCTGATCAATGCAGAGACGACTGCTCTCCTTCAGGCGGGAGTGCTGCTCCTGATCGGCCTGGTACTTGCCGTGATCGGAGTACTTGTCTTCAAAAGGAAGGACCTGCATATCTGATGAAAACCCAGTATACATTCGACGTCATCGCGCGCGTTCGCACACCCTTTGGGGAAAAATTCGGTATCCCCAGGCAGTCGGGTCTGGCAGCTGAGGTAAGCGGTGAGATTATCTTTGAAGAGGCTTTTCGCAGCCCCGAGGCCCTGCGCGGGATTGAAGGTTTCAGCCATATTTGGTTGGTCTGGTGTTTTTCCCAACATGCGGAAAAAGACTGGCAGCCGACGGTGCGGCCTCCCCGCCTGGATGGCAGCACCCGGCTGGGCGTTTTCGCCACACGCTCGTCTTTCCGGCCAAATCCGATCGGACTCTCCCTTGTCAGACTTGATGGTGTAGATTATGAGGCGGCCGAGGGCCCCATCCTGAAAGTCTCCGGTCCTGATCTTTTGGACGGCACTCCCCTTTTTGACATAAAACCCTACTTGCCATATACCGACTGCCGCCCCGAAGCCCGGAGCGGCTTTGTCACAGAATATGAGTGGACAGGTCTGGCGGTAGAAATCCCGCCCGACCTGCTGGTTAAGATTCCGCCTGACCAGCAGACAGCCTTGCGTGAAGTGCTGGCACAGGACCCAAGGCCGGCCTACCATAGGGACCCCGAACGGATCTACGGACTTAGTTTTGCCGGACGAAATGTGCGTTTCACCGTACAGGACGGAATCGCCCGGGTCATCGAAGTTGATGCTTTATAAGATAATACCGTGCATCAAATCGTGCCTGGCACCAAACTTTGCAGTGCATCAAATCGTACCTGGCACCAAACTTTGCACGCGAGCGCGAATATTTGCCCTCTGATCTTGTCTTTATTAGTGAAAGCAGATCTGAAGCTTCAAAGGAGTGAGACGTGAAAGACTCTGAGATTATCGCCCTGTTTTTTGCTCGAGAAGAAACGGCGATAGACGAGACATCATTGAAATACGGTCGCCTTTTGCAGAGCATCGCTTACAACATCCTCGCCGACTTTCAGGACAGCGAGGAGTGCGTCAGCGACACTTACCTGCAGGCCTGGAACTCGATTCCGCCGCAAAAACCGGAATCCCTGTCTGCTTATCTAGGCCGCATCGTGCGCAATCTGGCGATCAACGTCTGGCACAAGAACCGCGCCCAAAAGCGCTACAACCCCGCCGACGTAATGCTGGACGAGCTGGGCGACATCATCCCCGCCGCTGCAACAGTCGAAGAGGAAATCGACGCCTTCGAGCTCGCCCGCCATATCAGCAGCTGGCTCCGCGATCTCGCAGCCGAAGACCGCATAGTTTTCGTCCAGCGCTACTGGTATGGCTTACCTTTAAAAAAACTGGCCGCGGAACATCGCACCAGCGCCAATAAACTGGCCGGACGCATGTACCGCCTTCGCCGGATGCTGAAAGACTCTCTGGAAGAGGCAGGAATTACACTATGAACGACATGAATAAGATGAACGATATGAAACAAAGTAAAGATGAAGAGAAGAGTTTTTTAAAAGAAAAAAAGCTTTTCCACGCCATGAGTGAGATCGACGAGGAGTTGATCGAGGAAGCCCGTCCCAGGCCGGCCGAAAAGAAGCGGCCAGATCCGAAAAGGTGGCTGGCTGTGGCTGCAGCGATCCTGATCGTAGGCATTGTTACCCCCTATGTTTTGGATTTTAGCAGCTCCATGCCCCGCCGCGACCCCCGGCTCTCGGACAAGGCCGACTTTGATGCAGCTCCGCAGGCCCCGGAAGAACTAGAAACAACCGATAAGGCCGCTAATTACGGGCCCCTCCTGGCTGTCAACTACCCTCAGTCCTATTCCTATGAAAACTACGACGCCATGCTGCAGATCCGCGACCAGAACCGGGTGTCGGGCGACTTCCTGAAGGCTGTTGACAACTTCGGCTTCCGGACGGCATCCGCTGTACTCACGGAAAATAAAGGGGGCGAAAACGTCAACTATTCTCCCCTTTCTCTTTATTACGCTCTGTCAATCGCTGCCTCAGGTGCCGGCGGTGAAACAGCTGCAGAACTCCACGATTTGCTGGGTGTTACGGGTCCTGCTACTTCGGACAACCAGGCCGGCAAACTCTACCGCAACCTTTATTTTGACAACGAAATCGGAAAGTTCCTGATCGCCAATTCTCTCTGGCTGGACGATGACATGAACGGCGAGCCGATTTTTTTCAAAGATGATTTTGTGAAAAACGCTGCGGAAAATTACTACGCCAGCTCCCATAGCGTAGACTTTTCCGACCCGGCAACAGCCGGCGCTATGGCCGCCTGGATTGCTGAAAACACGAATGGGACCCTGGTCCCCGAGCTTGAATTCGATGCCGAGCAGATTCTTTCCATAATCAATACCGTCTACTTCCACGACGAATGGACCGACCGCTTTGATACTGAGAAGACCGAGTCCGGCAGCTTCTACCTGTCTAACGGCGGAGAAGTTGAGATCGACTTCATGAAGCAGTCTTTCATCACAAGTATGTTTTATCGCGGAGACGGCTACACGCGTGCCAGTCTGAACCTGAAAAACGGCGGCAGCATGGTTTTCATTCTTACGGATGAGGGTGTCTCTCCCGGCGATCTTGTTTCTTCGCAGGAAAAACTGGAGGAGGTATTCAGAGACGGTGAGTTCTTCTCGGGCGAGGTCGTTTGGGAGATTCCCAAGTTCAGCTTCAAAAGCAAACTTGATCTGAAAGAGACCCTGAAGAGCCTTGGGATCGAGAGCAGTTTCTTGCCTGATGCCGACTTCAGCGGTATCACCGATCATTTAGCTTACATCAGCTCGCTCACCCAGGAGACACACATAGCAGTCAACGAAGACGGCGTCGAGGCCTCAGCCTTTACCGAAATGGGTTTCGCCGGAGCCATGCCGCCAGAAGACCGCGCCGAGATGATCCTCAACCGGCCCTTCATTTTCGGCATCACGGCATATGTTTCCTACCCGGACACGAACAGCTGCGGCTCCATAGAAACACCCTACTTCATCGGTATCTGCGAAAACCCGACCGCATAGAGAGGCGTAGCCTGCATCAAATCGTACCTGGCACCATTTGATGCAGGTATGTCATAGTTATGTCAAGACCTGTCACCTCTCCGTGACAGGTCTTTTCAATGCTATACTCATGAAGTGAGTGTTAATTTGAGGCGTCTTATTGAGGTGTTGTTGACAAATGTATAATTTTCTAGCTCTAATCAGCGGCGCCGTTATCGGCTCCATGATCCTCTTAAATGGGGAGCTGGCGCAATATTATGGCATGTACAATGCCACGGTTATCTTCCATGCGGTGGCTGTCGTTTTCACATTCATCATCTGCAAAATCGGAAAAAAGAAAATACTTCCAAGTGAGAAGCTGCCCTTATGGTTTTATCTCGGCGGCATCTTCATGGTCTTTCCCACACTCTTTGAAAACTTTGCTTTCGGGAAAATCAGCATGACCAGTATCATGGCTCTCAGTCTTTTCGGCCAGACCGTCTGTTCGCTCCTGTTTGACCGCTTCGGCTGGCTGGGGATGGAAAGGCATCCTTTCAAAAAGACTTCACTGATCGGCATTGTCTTTTCTTTAACAGGAATCGGCATTATGCTGACGGACCTCAGGGGTACTGATAATCCGGCTATTCTCGCCATTGTCCTGGTTTTCCTCTCAGGAGCGGCCATCGTAGTTTACCGCACAATTAATGCCAGGTTGACTGAGCGTATCGGCAGCATGCCGACATCCTTAATCAGTCATTTCGTCGGTCTGCCCTTCATTCTGCTTTTGGCCTTGATTATGCCGGGAACGAGCATCAAGTGGCTGGCAGCCGTTCCATCGGCTAATTTCTGGATTTACCTCGGTGGCGTGGGAGGTGCGATGGCAGTCTTTTTGATGAACATCACCGTGCCGAAAATTTCCTCTTTCCGGCAAACCCTCCTCAACTTTGTCGGTAAAGTTTTTGTCGGCATCCTCCTGGACCTGATCCTGGAAAGCAGCTTCTCCCCGATCACCTTCTATGGCGGCCTGATCATCGCCGCCGGCATCTTTCTCAACATCATCATCGAACATTATCAGGAGCGGCGAAAGGCTATGCCGGCTGCTTAGTTTGGTGCCAAGTTTGGTGCCAGGTACGATTTGATGCAGGCAAAGTTTGGTGCCAGGTACGTTTTGATGCAGGCAAGGCAAAGTTTGGTGCCAGGCACGTTTTGATGCAGAGGCTCATTTCTTGCTCTGCTCATGTATAATGAAGCAGCTCTCAGGAAGGGGGAAATATGTATAATTTTCTGGCTTTGCTTAGTGGCTTTATTATTGCCATTGTGGTCACGCTGAATGGCCAGCTGACCGATGTATACACTAACTATAACGCGACATTTATCATTCACCTTGTGGCTGTCGTTTTTTCCTTCATTTTTTTGAAACTGGGCAAAAAGAAACTTTTCCCGAGCGAAAAACTTCCTTTCTGGTTCTATCTGGGCGGAGCAGTCGGCATCTTTAACGCCCTTTTTCAAAACGCCGCCTTTGGCAAAATCAGTCTGACCAGTATCCTGGCTCTGGCTTTGTTCGGTCAGACTGTCGTGTCTATTTTCGTCGACAATTTTGGTTGGTTCGGCATGGAGAGACGTCCTTTTAAAAAATCCTCACTGGTGGGTTTCGTTTTTTCCATTATCGGTGTCGTTGTGATGCTGGATCTTTCAGGTGGCATCAATCCCAGGGCTATTTTGGCCATATTTTTGGCCTTCGCCTCCGGAATTACTACCGTTGTGTCAAGGTCTATCAACGGGAGATTAGCTGAGCACAGCGGCAGCATGTCAGGCTCTTTTATCAACCACCTGGTTGGCCTTCCACTGACATTGGTTTTGGCTCTGGTCATGCCGGGCAGCGACATCTCTCTGCTCTTCCAGCAACCTTCGACTGACTGGTGGATTTATCTCGGTGGACTGGCCGGGGTCCTGCTGATCTTTGTTACCAATGTGACCGTCATGAAGGTAACTGCACTTCGCCTGTCCTTGCTGTCTTTTGTAGGTCAGGTTTTGCTAAGTGTTTTGCTTGACCTGCTCTTGGATAGCAGCTTCTCCAGAGTCACACTCTATGGCGGTCTCGTCGTCACAGCCGGCGTCGGCATCAACATGCTGATCGACTACAGGCAGTCAGTTCGCAATAAAAACATACAAACTTAATCGTAAAGCAGGGGGCAGCGCAGCATTTCTGCCGGAGCATGGATTCGTGCCTGCATAGTTTGGTGCCAGGTACGATTTGATGCAGCATAGTTTGGTGCCAGGTACGATTTGATGCAGGCGGCCTTTGTTGCACTCTATTGACCGCTATTGTCAAAAACAAGTCTCCTATACAAGCTCAGATTAATGCAAAAATAAATCATCAGCCTATCCGGTTTTACCCAGACGAAGGAGTGATGTTTTATGGCTAGACGATTGAGAATAAATCTTCCGGGAGTGGTTTATCACATTTTTCAAAGAGGTAACAATAAAGAATACATATTTTCCGAAGACAAGGATAAACTCTCTTTCCTGTACTTACTTGAGAAGCATACGAAGAAAGAAGATTTCGAGCTTTTGGCCTATGTAATAATGAGCAACCACTATCACCTGATCCTGAGGCTCAAGGAAGTCCCCATGCAACATTTCATGCACAGTATCATGAGCAAGTATGCAAGGGCATACAACAAACGAAACAAACGCAGCGGGCATGTCTTTGAAGGACGATATAATTCCATACCGGTAGAAGATGAACATCACCTACAGGATTTACTCCGTTATGTCCACCAAAACCCGGTTCGTGCCGGC
>JAAYEX010000230.1 GCA_012728535.1 Clostridiaceae bacterium
CTTGACCACAAGTCGTTATGGTTACTCTTAGTTAGTTAACCTGACACAGTAGATTAAAGTTTTACTCCCTCTTAAAAAGTCTAAGATGAGATCTGATAAACTTATGCAGTTTTGAAGGTGCGACATACGTGCTTTCAACCATTCCGGTGAGAATGACGGAGAGGCCACACCTGTTCCCATCCCGAACACAGAAGTTAAGCTCTCTTGTGCCGAGGATACTTGGATGGAGACGTCCCGGGAAAGTAGGTACTTGCCGGATACAAACAAAGACCCCGAGCTCAAAGCTTGGGGTTTTTTATTGCAAAAAAGCAGCATCTAATAGCAGCTGATACATAAGTCCCTGTAATTTGCTAAAGGGCTGAGAGCAGGCTATACTGTGTTAGCTAATTGAATAGAAGATTGCAGCGCGTTTCGGTCTTACCGATAAGTGCTAGCGGGACGAGGGAGTCCGTTAGACGAAAGTTATCTACGATGTTGCAATTCGCCCCAACCATACTTCCTCTGATGGAGGTATTTTTATTTTGAGAGTATTGTTAAAGACTGTGAGAATCAGATGCCGTCAATAGATTCATATCTCGACTTGGGCAGCCACTATGAGCTGGGTATTGTTCAGGCGCTTTTAGATGACCTGGACCGGCCGGAGAAAGATCTGGACATTATTCATGTGGCAGGAACTAATGGCAAAGGCTCTACAGTCAGCTACCTGGCCCACTCCTTTCTGCAGCAGAAGATTAATCTGATGACCTTTACTTCGCCGCAGTTGAGACAGTATCTGGATCGCTTTTCTTTTAACGGAGAAGCTGTAGGGCAAGAGGACTTTGACCGAGCAGAAGCGATTGTTTTAGAGGCAGCTGATCGGATTGCGGAAAAGAATAGTCGCCACCCTACAGTTTTTGAAATGGAACTGGTGATTTCTTTTATATTGGCCAAAAGATTGGGAGCACGCCTCTTCATCATGGAGACAGGTTTAGGAGGAAGACTGGATGCGACAAATGCTGTCGAGCGACCATTGGCTACAGTGTTTACCAGTATCAGCCTGGACCACAAAGCGGAACTTGGTGACAGCATCACAGCTGTAGCAAGAGAGAAAGCTGGCATCATTAAAGCAGGTGTTCCGGTTTTCAGCACCGTGCAGGTGTCGGAAGCAGAGAATGTACTCCGTGAACGTGCAGCAGACCTGCAGGCTCCGTTCAGGATCCTGTCTGCAGCGGATATTGAGCTTCTGGAAGATTCTACGGAGTCGCAGAGTTTCTCTTATTACGGCCACAATTATTGCATTCATTTGCCGGGCAGACATCAGAGGCTGAATGCGGCTCTGGCTGTCATGGTCCTACGCAGTTTGCCTGAGCCATACAGTTTGTCTCTGGAGATCATTGAAGAGGGCCTGAATTCGACTGACTGGCCTGGAAGTTTTGAGCTGATTGCACGTAAACCGGATATCATTTTGGATGGCGCACATAATCCGGATGCTGCAGCAGCTTTGAGCGAAAACTTAAGGCAATATCGCGGCACAGGCAAGTACTTCGGTATCTTACATATATTTAAAGATAAAGACGTTGTGGGAGTTCTCCGGGCTGTGAGGGGTATTTTCGACAAAATTTGGCTCCCGGAGATGAAAAAACCACGCAGCCTGCCCGCAGAAGAATTGCAGACCTTATGCCAAGAATATCTGCGGGATACGGAGTGTGTAGTCGTACCGTCGGTAGAAGATGCCGCGGCAGCAGCTAAAGCAGAAGCAGGAGCTGCAGACACGATTGTTGTTTTCGGCTCTCTTTCACACCTGGAAACAGCGCGCAAAGCGTTAATAGAATAGATGAGGTAGTAAAAAATGATTGACCGCCAAAAGGCAGAAAAAGCTGTAAGTGATTTGCTGACCGCTCTGGGAGAAGACGTCAACAATCCCAGTATTGTTGATACTCCGGCGCGTGTAGCACGTATGTTTCAAGAGCTGCTCTGCGGACGTGACCAGGACGCAGCCGACCACCTGTCTCAGGTTTTCCCCCTGGAAGATCCCGGACTTGTGATTGAACGGGACATCCCGTTTTACTCACTGTGTGAACACCATATGCTTCCCTTTGTAGGCAAAGTGCATATCGCGTATTTACCCCGTAAAGAAGTAACGGGCCTGAGTAAATTGGCACGTACTGTTGAAGTATTTGCCAGACGCCTGCAGTTACAGGAACGTATGACTAAACAGATTTGTCTTGCTATACATAATGAGCTGGATCCTGAAGGAGTCCTGGTTGTATCAGAGGCAGAGCACTTTTGCATGAGTATGCGTGGTGTGAAAAAGCCGGGCGCGACCACTATAACGGTAGCGTCGTGCGGGGTGTTTGAAGATCCCGCTCAACAGGAACATATTCTGTCATTATTAAAACTATGATCTATACGGACCGTTTGCTGAGCAATCCCAAGTATCTCGATCTGGTCAGTGAAATTGAAAAAGCCGAGCTGAACAGAATCTTTTGCGGCCATAACCTGGATCATTTTATGGATGTAGCGCGCATCGGACGCATTATTAACTGCGAGGAAAACATTGGCTTATCTGCTGACGATATTTATGTGGCGGCTCTCTTACATGATGTCGGACGTCTGCAAGAATATGAAGACGGAACACCGCATGATGAGGCCGGAGTGCCGATAGCCCTGTCTTTTCTGGAAGAAATCGCTTATCCGGAAGAGAAACGGACAGCTATTTTGGAAGCCATAAGCGGACATCGCAGGCAAGCGGAAGAAGAAAGTCTGTTGACGGAACTTATCCGCAAGGCAGATAAACTTTCCCGGCCTTGCTTTAATTGCCCGGCCCGGTCGCAATGCAACTGGCCCGAGAGCAAGAAGAATAAATCTTTCCGATACTAAGAGGAGTTAATATGCAAATAGGCCCGTTAACTGTAAAAAACGATGCTGACTTTTATGTCATGGGAGTACTGAATATCACGCCCGATTCATTTTCTGACGGTGGCAGCTACGACTCTATAGCGCCCGCCCTGGAGCACTGTGAGTTTTTGCTGGCTGAAGGCGCTGATATCATTGACATCGGGGCTGAGTCAACCAGGCCGGGTCATGAGCAGATATCCACCGAAGAAGAAATCGCCCGGCTTTTACCCATACTGAACACGATACGTGCTGCATATCCGAATATTGCAATTTCTGTCGATTGTTACCGCGCAGAAACAGCACGCCTCGCTCTTGAGGCGGGAGCAGATATGATCAATGATATCTGGGGACTTACCTATGATGGCGAGATGGCCGGAGTGGTCGCCGAATATGGTGCAGCACTGTGTATTATGCATAATCGTAGGGACATGAATTATAAGAACCTGATCGGAGATCTGAAGGATGATTTGTCCTCCATGCTGAAACTTGCAGAAAAGGCAGGTATCGCACGCTCGCAGATTTGCATTGACCCCGGTATCGGTTTTGCCAAGAGGATAGAAGAAAACCTGTATGTGCTGAGGCATCTGGAAGAACTCCGGGATTTTGAGCTGCCGGTTCTACTGGGAACCAGCCGCAAAGGATTTTTGGGGCTTCTCCTGGATGGTGTTCCTGCAAAAGAACGGGACGTTGCGACTGCTGCCACCAGTGTGATCGGATACGAAAAAGGCTGTCGCATTTTCCGTGTTCATGATGTAAGAAAAACCAAAGAAGCGCTCACCATTGCACAAGCGGTCGCGGAGGCTGAATATGGACTACGTTGAAATAAAAGAACTGATAGTTTTCGCCCACCATGGCGTTTTCAAGCAGGAAAAGGAGCTGGGACAGAAATTTGTTGTTTCGGCCAGGCTTTATCTTGATACGGAGGCAGATGTCATTAAAGATGACGTAGACAGTTCAGTCCACTATGGCGAGGCAGCCATGGAGATAACCAGATTTCTGCAGGCCGAAAGCTATAACTTGATCGAGACTGCTGCCGGGCGTCTGGCTGAACACTTGCTTCTGACATATTCTCTTTTGAGGAAAGTTCAGATCAGACTGGCCAAGCCCTGGGCACCTGTCGGCTTGCCCCTGAATGAGGTCGCAATAGAACTAAGCCGCAGCTGGCAGCCTGCTGTTGTTGCTCTGGGCAGCAATATGGGTGACCGTAGAGGCCACATTGAAACTGCACTCAGGGCCCTGGACCGGAACAAGTCAATCCGCCTTCTTACCAGCTCTGAACTGATTGAAAGCTCCCCCTACGGAGTCACGGACCAGGAGGATTTTCTGAACGGAGCCGTCTACATTGAGACAGTTCTTTCTCCTCACAGCTTGCTGAAATATATGCAGGTAGTGGAGAATGATTCCGGACGTGTCCGCACCCGTCACTGGGGACCGCGCACTCTGGACCTGGACCTCATCTATTACTCTGATTTGATCATTCATAGCGAAGATCTTACTCTGCCTCACCCTGAAATGCAGAAGCGTGATTTTGTGCTGGGACCCGTGTGTGAGATTGCACCAAACTATGTCGATCCCCGCTATGGGGTTCCGGTTTGTGAGCTGCTGGCAAGACTGGAAAAATAGTAAAATTATTAGACATAAAAAAACCTCCGGTTTCTCTCGATTCCGGAGGTTTTGTTTTATCTGTTTAATTTAGCTTAGGCTGCTGCGCGATTATTCTTTTGAACAAAGTGTCCGATTGCGTAGATCACAACAGCAACGACCATGGCGTTGATTGCTGCGATTCCCCAGGTTACAAAGTTACCAACTAGAGCACCAGCGACAACTCCGGCAAGAGCAAACCAGTTGACCTTCTTCAGGTCTTTGTCTGCTTCTTCCTTGTATGCGGATTTTCTCATGAAGAAATCCGCTACGATTATTGCACCGACCGGCGGCAGAGTTGCATTCAAAACGCTCAGCCAGCCAACAAAGTTGTCATAGAGCCAGAGAGCAGCAACTGTACCAACAATACCAGCAACAATTGTCATGGGACGCTTCTTGTACTTTGTGATATTTGCAAGACCGAGACCACCTGTGTAAAGGGCGTTATCGTTTGTTGTCCAGATATTAGCACCGAGTACTATTATTGCAGGTATGGTCAGACCCTGAGCGATCATTACATAGAAGATATCTTCCTGACCGGTAAAGGCTCCGGCGACACCACCGAAGAAGAACATAAGAGTGTTACCTATGTAGAAGGCGATTACCGTTGTAATTACTGCGATTTTATTGTTTTTCGCAAAGCGTGAGAAGTTCGGTGTCGCTGTTCCACCTGAAACAAACGAGCCGACAACCATTGCAATGGCTGCGAACAATGACAGACCTTCGGTTGATTGACCGAAAACAGCTGTAAAGCCACCACCTTCTTTAAGTGCCAGGAACATGGAGTATGTTCCAAGAATTGTGATTAAGGGAACAGATATCATACTGATAATCTCAATACCTTTAATTCCGACATATGCTGATGCCGTCATTGCAATACCGATAACAATTATCAGCCACCAGGGATTAATTCCCAGCATTTCCGATACCGGAATTGAGAACATGGCTGCACCTACACCGAACCAGCCTATCTGTGTAAAGCTGATCAGTGCTGAAGGGAGATAAGATCCCTTTGTGCCAAATGAACGTTGACAAAGTAAGTCAAGGCTCATTCCGGTTTCTGATCCGATAAAACCTAAAGCTCCTGTGTAGACTGCCAGAATGGCACCACCCAGTATTACTGCGAGTAAGAAGCCGGTAAAATCCAGTCCATTGGCCATTCTTGCACCAACACTCATGCTGGCTGAGAAGAACGTAAAGCCCAGCATAATGACGAACATCGACCAAAAACCTCTGGTACGAGTTTTTTTCGGCACTCTTACGAACGAAAAGTCGACATCAACGACGGCCTCCGTTTGTACCTCTTGATTCTTTGCCATAACAACCTCCTCTTAAGCGTTATGAAACTATTTACATTTTGATATATGAAATACTTTAGGTTAATATCGACGATATGTCAATCGCCAAATGCAATTTCATGTGTGCTATATGTATAATTATCAGGAACGGGGAAGCAGACTACAGCAAGCTTTATCAATCAGTTTTTGCTTCAAATATATAAATGTTATAATTCTTATATGTACCCTATAAGGAGGTATATCTGATGAACATACAGAAAATAGCTGAGCTCGCTGGCGTTTCGGTAGCTACTGTTTCTCGTGTGTTTAATCATCCGGATAAGGTCTTGCCTGAAACCCGCGAACGGGTATTGGCAGTAACTGAAGAACATAATTTCACGCCAAATTGGTTTGCACGCGGTCTGACGATCGGAACGACCAAGACTATTGCCTTAATTATTCCGGCTATTGTTTCCGATTTGTATCAAAATATTATTTCCGGAGTTGAGACTGTTGCCGGCAACAAAGGCTATGCAGTTATCTTTGGGCAAACGCGTGGTGATCGGGAAGCAGAATACAACTTCTTAAAATTAATGAAAGAAAGAAAGGTCGACGGCATTATTCACGTGGGTACTTTGTTAATGCGTGAATCAAATGACCAATCGCTTTCACTGGATATGCCGCTTGTTCACATCGGGAAAAGTGATAGCTGCGACTGTAAAATACATTGTCACTTTGACACAGATGAGGCTGCCCACCGCCTCCTGGGACATCTGATGGAACTTGGACACAGATCGATGAGCCTCGTTTACGACAAGAAACAAGATAAAGAGATAGCAGAATCCGTTGAAAATGCTCTTAAAGCTTTTGCTCCGCAAACAGCCGGAAAGCTTTGTTTCAATAGCTATGTAGCTGATGACAGCACAGAGGGCGGCTATCTGGCCTTGCAGAGAATTATTAAACAGAATTCATTGCCGGATGTTCTTATAACGGGCGGAGACCTGCAGGCTATCGGAATACTTAAAGCGGCAAGAGATAATAAATTAAGAATCCCCCAAGAGCTGGCTCTTGCCAGCTTCAATGATTCTCCGGTATGCAGTGTAGTCTCTCCTGCACTTACCAGCGTTGAAATGCCGGCTGCAAAATTGGGTATGACTGCGGCTCGCTTGCTGTTTGACAGCATTGAGAATGAAGATGACGATTCAGATTATTCCCATGAGTTAATCTTGCAGCCTAAATTGAAAATCCGTGAATCGTGTGGCAATACGAGTGACATATTCGAATTATTTGATTAGAGGTAACTATGATTAATGCTATTGACCTTATGGGTCTTAAACTTAAGAATCCGATACTGACAGCAGCAGGTCCCTGGGCGGAAAATGCAGTCGGCATTCAGCGCTGCATTGATGCCGGAGCAGCTGCAGTTATAACTGAAACGATTTCTCTGGAAGCGAGACCGCGCATTAGCCCCAGATTGCATACTGAAGACGGAAAACTTTTTAATACTATGATCTACTCCTATATGCATCTGGAGGAATGGGAAGATGAAATCAAAGAGATTGACCGGAAAGATGCAAAATTAATCTTCAGTATTTGGGGATCGACTGCTTCCGAGATTGCTTATATGGCAAAAAAAGTAGAACAGATGGGTGCGGATGCGATTGAGCTGAGTATTTCAGCACCGATAGGGAGCAGGCATCGTTTCCTGACAGAAAGCACATCGGACATTTTTACATATTCCAAAGCGGCGGTTGACGCAGTGGATATACCTGTCATGTTGAAACTTTCCTATGAAGCAGCATCGTCCACCGTTTTTCTCCGCGATCTGGAGCGGGCCGGGGTCAAAGCTGTAAGCGCTATTGATTCTCTGAAAGGGCTTTCGGGTGTTGATATTGAGAACTTCGTGACATTAATGCCCACTTACGGTGGTTACACCGGTGAGAACATTCGTCCCATATCTCTGGCAACAACCGCAGCCTTACAGCAATATACTTCGCTCCAGGTTGTAAGTTCGGGTGGTGTCATGAGTCATGAAAACGCTCTCGAGTTCATAATGCTGGGAGCCAGTGCAGTGCAGCTTGCATCCGCTATTCAGTGCAGGGGCTATGTTGCGATTACAGATATCCTGTCAGCTCTTCAGGCCTGGCTGGATGAAAGAAATATTATTTCTATTAATGATATAAGAGGAGCTGCACTTCCTTCTATTAAGGTCTATGAAGATATAGTTCCGGTTAAAC
>JAAYEX010000231.1 GCA_012728535.1 Clostridiaceae bacterium
AACATGTCTGCTGCGAAAAGACCTTTATAGGGTTTGTAATAACTGACGAAGCGCGGTAAATAGGAAACAAAACTCTTTTTATCAGTATCTTTATTTTTCATATCCACATTATATCCAATTTTACCGCTGCAAGGCTAACAAGTTATTTAGTGCTTTCCAGGTCACACTATAGCCACACTGCTCAATCCGAAATGATGATAGAATAAAACAATCAAAAGGTCAGGGGCCGTTTTTTTTAAAAAAGATCAGGCTCTTCACAGGAAAGGGAGAAAATGAAAAACGATCGCTTCTACAGCTTTATTGAAGAAATGGAAGAACTGCTTACACCGGATTCGGTTTATATTTGTGATGGCAGCGAAGAAGAGAATCAGAGACTGCTCGAAATGGAGGTGGCCCGCGGCGCAGCCGTGAAGCTCAACCCGGAGAAACGTCCCGGCTCATATTTGTTCCTCAGCGACCCCAGTGACGTGGCCAGGGTGGAAGACCGCACTTTTATTTCTTCGGAAAAAGAAGAAGATGCCGGTCCGACCAACAACTGGATTGACCCCCGCCAGCTGAAGCCGCAAATGCTCGAACTCTACCGCGGAGCTATGAAGGGGCGGGTCATGTACGTCATTCCCTTCTGCATGGGACCCCTGGATTCCCCCTTTTCCAAACTGGCCGTGGAGATTACTGACAGCCCCTACGTTGTCGCAAACATGCGCATCATGACCCGCATGGGCAAGGAAGTACTGGATCGCCTTGACGGCGATGCCGAATTCGTACCCTGCCTCCACTCAGTGGGCGCCCCCCTGGAAGAGGGCGAAGTAGACGCAGCCTGGCCCTGCGCTCCCATGGATCAAAAATATATCAGTCACTTTCCTGAAAGCCGTGAAATCTGGTCTTACGGTTCAGGTTACGGCGGCAACGCCCTATTAGGGAAAAAATGCCTGGCCCTCAGGATCGCTTCAGTACTGGCCCGTGACGAAGGCTGGCTGGCCGAGCACATGCTCATCCTCAAGCTGACCTCGCCTGAAGGCAAGGTTTACCACATCTGCGGAGCCTTCCCCTCAGCCTGCGGCAAGACAAACCTGGCCATGCTGCTGCCGACACTTCCCGACTGGAAGGTCGAAACCGTTGGCGACGACATCGCCTGGATGCGCTTCGGTGAGGATGGCAGACTCTATGCCATCAATCCGGAAGCCGGCTTCTTCGGCGTCGCCCCCGGAACCAGCTGGGACTCAAATCCGACAGCCATGTCCACGGTAGAGAAGAATACAATTTTCACCAACGTCGCTCTGACTGACGACGGTGATGTTTTCTGGGAAGGCATGGGCGAAGCCCCCGACCACCTGATCGATTGGCAGGGCAATGACTGGATCAAGGGGACTGATGTCAAAGCAGCCCATCCCAACGCCCGCTTCACCACCCCCGCTGCTCAGGCACCCACCATCGCAGATGACTGGGAAGAGCCCCTGGGCGTACCGATTGACGCCATCCTGGTCGGTGGACGCAGAGCCGGCACCGTACCCCTGGTACACGAAAGCTTTGACTGGCAGCACGGAGTCTTTCTCGGCTCCATCATGGGTTCGGAAATCACGGCTGCCATCATCTCGGACAAAATCGGGCAGGTGAGACGCGATCCCTTCGCCATGCTGCCCTTTATCGGTTATCACGTCGGCGACTACCTCCGGCACTGGCTCTCTCTGGGCGGGTCCGGCGATCAGTCAAAACTGCCGAAAATCTTTTCTGTCAACTGGTTCCGCCGCGACAGTGACGGACACTTCCTCTGGCCCGGTTTTGGCGAAAACAGCCGCGTTCTGGCCTGG
>JAAYEX010000027.1 GCA_012728535.1 Clostridiaceae bacterium
GATTATAGAACAGCAGCCTTTAGAGCAGCGACTTATTTGATCAATATGGGCCACCGTGATATTGCATATATCGGTAACCATAGTGAAACACTACAGGACTTTAATCTTCTGACTTTCAGTGGATTCCAGAAAGCTACAAGTCAAAACAATATCTCACTTGGAACAAACAGGATTCAGCTGGAGGCACATGATGAAGATAGCCTGCAAGAATGTATCAACAAAGCTTTGAATGGCCCGTCCCGGCCGACTGCTCTATTTTGCACAACTGATTACTATGCAATATTGGCAATACGTTACCTGCATTCACAAGGTATAAATGTACCTGATGATATATCCATCATTAGTATCGACAATCTCCCCATATCAAAATTCATGACGCCCTCGCTTACAACTGTCAGAATAGATCGCGAAAAAATAGGAACTCGTGGTTTTGAATTAATCCAGAAATTGATTAACCAAGAAGAATGTGAGAGCATAGTTATTGATTCCTATGATGTAATCGTCAGAGAAAGTGTTGCCCGTATTGATTCAGGCGGAAATACTGTTGCATCATAAATTACAACTTCAGAAATCGGAATATTCCGGAAGCTTGTCTTCACCCCTCACTCATCTATGAGCTTACCTTCTGTCAGTAGTTCTTTTACATAAGTCGGCAGCGAAAAAGCACCTTTATGTAAATCGGAATTGTAATAGCGCGTCTTAATGTTTAAACTTTCCCAACGATTCGGATCATGGTCCGCAATCGGATCAAGGCTGTCCGACATGAAACCGAAGAGCCAGTGACCTGATGGATAGGTAGGAATATGAGCCTGATACACTTTCGCCGTTGAGAATATCTGATTTGTTTTCTTGAAAATAGAATGCGCCTCCTGTGCGTCATTCTTATAGTATGGACTCTCGTGCTGATTAATCAGAATGCCACCTTCACGCAATCCCTTGCTGCAATTACCGTAGAACTCTCTGGTAAAAAGACTTTCACCCGGGCCGAAGGGATCAGTGGAATCAATAATCATCAGATCATAGCTCCGTTTGAGATGACGCACATAACGCAAACCATCAGCAAAAATCAGATTGAGACGCGGGTCGGAAAAAGCTGACGCTACTTCAGGCAGATACTCTTTAGCTACATCCACAACCAGCGGATCAATCTCCACCATCTCGATCTGTTCAATGCCCGGATAAGAGCAAAGCTCTCGAAGAGCACCGCCATCACCACCACCGATCAGCAGCACCTTTTTAACGTCAGGGTGAACGGCCATCGCAACGTGCACGATCATCTCATGGTAAATGAACTCGTCTTTTTCCGTGAGCATAATCGCTCCATCCATAACGAGAATGAGGCCAAACTCATATGTATCGTAAATATCAATTTGTTGAAAATCCGATTTTTGTGAAAAAAGTTGCTTTTTCACCCGCAAAGCGAAATACGCATCATCAGTATTACGTTCTTCGAACCACAGTTCCATCTGACTTCTCCCTAAAACTCATTTCACTACACAAAGCTGTTCAACTGTCGGGTCTTCAGTTCCTGTCATTTGGCTGCCATGCTCCTTGGCCTGTCTGATATAAGTTAAAACTTCATCCGTCACTAGTTCGCCTGGAGCCAGAATCGGGATGCCGGGTGGGTAGCACATGATTGATTCTGTTGAGATCCTGCCTTTGCACTCTTCTAATGGCATGCGCACATAATTCGCATAAAAAGCTTCAGTCGGTGCCATCGCCAGGATCGGCTCGATATACTCATTCACCAGCATACCCTCAGGCAGCGAGGCAAAACGAGTATTTATATCACCCAGAGCTGCAATCAGTCGCTCGATCGCGACTGACCGGTCTCCGACTGAAAGTATGGCCAGGAAATTTCCCATATCACCAAACTCTACCTGAATACTATAATCATCCCTCAGGATGTCATAAACTTCAAAACCGCTCAGACCCATGGCTCGGGTATGAACCGGCAGCTTGCAGGAATCAAAGGCATAAAAAGCGTCGCCATCACAGCGTTCAGCTCCGAAAGCGTAATAGCCCTCCAATTCATTGATTTCACAACGCGCGTAATCAGCATAATCAATGACCCGCTTATAGGTCTCCTTACCACGCAAAGCCAGATTGCGCCGGGTTATGTCAAGAGAGGACAAGAGCAAATAAGAAGCACTCGTCGTCTGCGTCAGATTAATAATCTGGTGCACATAGCCGGCTTCTTCCCGCATTTCGGGTCCCAGAAGCAAGAGTGAACTCTGTGTAAGAGAACCGCCCGTCTTATGCAAAGACACCGCTGCCATATCAGCCCCTGCTTCCATAGCTGAAGCAGGCAGGTCGTCGGAGAAATAAAAGTGGGTTCCATGCGCTTCATCTACCAGCACCCTCATACCGGCATCATGCGCCAGACGCACAATTTCTCTAATATTGGGACAAACACCATAATAGGTAGGATTGTTCAGCAAGACTGCTTTAGCATCCGGGTTTTCCTTAATCGCCTGACGCACATCGTCGACACTCATGCCCAGCGGTATCCCTAACTCCAGATCCAGAGAAGGATTCACATAAACGGGAAGAGCCCTTGTCAAGACTAGAGCATTTACCGCACTCCTATGAACATTGCGAGGCATGATGATTTTATCACCCGGAAGACAGGTGGACATGATCATGGCCTGAACTGCCGAAGTAGTGCCATTGACCATAAAAAAGCACTTATCAGCGCCGAAGGCATCCGCAGCCAGTTGTTCAGCTTCCAGTATGACGCCTGTCGGGTGAATCAGGTTATCCAACATTTTCATGGAGTTAACATCTACGGAAAGGCAGTCTTTGCCCAGAAAACGTGTCAGCTCCTCGTTGCCCCTCCCCTGTTTATGTCCGGGCACATCAAAAGAGACCATGCGCATCTTGCGATATTCAGTTAAAGCCTGAAGCAGTGGAGCCTTATTTTGGTCCAACTTATTGAAAGGTATGCCGTCTTTATCATTCATAGATATTAGTGCCGCTGAAAATCTCAATCATTTCGCGCTGTAAGGCTTCTCTGATCTCGAGACGCTGGCGCGAACTAAGCTCTTTTATATCAATATTAAAAAGATAATTCTGTAGTTCAAGCTCTTTTAAAATCAAGCGTGTATGAAACAGATTCGACTGATAAATATTCAGATCAACTGCATCATAAGTGTCAAGAGTACTGTCATCAATGTAATCCTGGATTGATGTGATCGGATGGTCCATGTAGTGTTTTTTGCCTTCAGTATCACGTGTAAAGCCCCGCACCCGGTAGTCAATGGAAATGATATCGGAATCGAAACTGGAAATCAGATAGTCCAGAGTGGACAAGGGTGAAACCGTCCCACAGGTTTGCACATCGATGTCAACCCGGAAGGTTGATATCGCGGCGTTAGGATGCGACTCGGGAAAGGTATGGACGGTAACATGACTTTTGTCCAGATGAGCATGTATGGTCTCCCCTGTTGCCGGATCAATACCACGGTTATTGGTACTGTCGATCTCAGTGTTTCCAAGAGTCTGGTCAGCAATCAGGAAGTTAACTGAGGCCCCCTGGGGGTCATAGTCCTGTTTAGAAATATTCAAAATATGGGCACCGATTAAATCTGTTACCTGGCAAAGAATTCCGGTCAGGCGTTCCGAGTTGTATTGCTCATCTATATACTCAATATATTCTCGCTGTTCACGCTCACTGCTGGTATAGCAAACATCGTAAATGTTAAAGCTGAGTGTTTTCGTCAGGTTATTGAAACCGTAAAGCTTTAATTTTTCCAAGTGAGGCCTCCTATAAATGGATTGACAAATTAAACACCTCAACGGCGCGAGATTATTCTATCACAGTTCAATCTATTCAATAGCTACTGTTTACGCCTTTATTCACTAGCGATCTCTTGCAGGGACTATTTCTACCCAGTAACCGTCAGGATCCAAAATAAAATATATACCCATCTCCTCGTTAATAAACTCGACAACACCCATTTCCTGATGATGTTTAAGACTGGCATTATAATCGTCGGTCGTATAGCAGATGTGGAATTCTTCGTCACCAAGATCATATGGTTTATCACGATCTCTCAGCCAGGTCAGTTCCAGCTCTCCTCTTCCACCCTTATCCTTGAGGTAGACAATAATGAATGAACCGTCTTTCGCCTCTTTGCGACGCGCTTCTTCAAGCCCCAGGGCTTCTTTATAAAAGGCCAAAGATTTATCCAAATCAAAGACATTGAAATTTGTGTGTACGTAGCTATAATTCATTATATGCCTCCATGTAATTATGAGATTTGCTTATTTAATTTTCTTTTTGTTCTTTTCTTTCAAAATTCATTATAGCCCTTAACGCAATAAAGGCTGTACCTTAATAATCGGTCTGTTTTACATAAGAAATCAATCTTTGCCATTCGTAACATTTTAAACATATATTGATATTTATCGCTATTCCTGTTGAAATTATTAGTACTAAGGAATATTCTTAATCTAACGTCGTAATAATCGACACAGGTTGGCAGACGTTAATTCACCGGAAAAGAGGTGTTGAACATGACAAACTATGATCCTAATCAAGAACAGAATCAGCAACAACAGCAGCCGCAAGAACAATATCAGCAGCAACAGCCGCAAGAACAATATCAACAACAACAGCAGCCGCCGCAATATCAGCAGCCGCAGTATCAGCAACCTCCTCAATATCAACAGCAACAGCAGTACCAACAACCGCCTCAGTATCAACAACAGCAGCAACCGCCTCAGTATCAACAGCAACAGCAGTATCAACAACAGCCCGGTCAGCCGGTAACTTATTCACCGGAAGAGATCGAGCAAAGCAAAGTTATTTCCGCTCTTGCTTATTTGGGAATACTTTTCTTCCTGCCTTTAGTAGTACAACCTGTAACAAGGTATGGCAAATTCCATGCTAACCAGGGACTATTACTCTTGCTGACTTCAATTGCAGGTGGCATTGTAATCTCAATACTTTCTGCTCTTTTCATGGTGATTAGCTGGCGTATGCTCTTCTTAAGTTCCATTCTCTACACAGTCTTCTATATCGGAGTTGCCGCCTTGGCTGTACTCGGTATAGTGAATGCTCTGCAGGGAAAGGCCAAACCGCTGCCTGTCATCGGTAAACTTACACTTATAAAGTAATCTAAGTAAAATTGATAATAATAGCGCACGAAAAGGACCGGTTAAAGCCGGTCTTTTTCGTTTTATTATGAACTGAGCATTTGTTCCCAAAAACTTACCCGTTTAAGATAGGCTATATATCAGAATAAACAAGGGGAGTGAATATGTATAAAGCAGTAATTTTCGATCTGGACGGCACCCTTCTGGACAACCTCCCCAGTTTGGCTTACGCGTGCAATACCGTCCTGGAGGCTTTGGGCCATCCCACTCATGACCAGGATGCCTACAGGCTGATGGTCGGAAAAGGTATCTCAAATCTTGTATGGCAGATGCTGCCGGATGCATACAGGGAAACCCAGCATGCTAAAGCATTGGAGCAGTATCACAAGACCTATGATCAAAACCTCTACTATAAATTGGCCCCATATCCCGGTATTCCGGAGCTGCTGGTCTCCTTGCAAAAACAAGACATAAAGCTGGCGGTTTTGTCCAACAAATTTCAGGAATATTCTGAGGAGCTGGTTCTAAGCTTCTTCCCCGGTATCTTTGACTGTATACTCGGTGCCGGCGAAGATTACCCGCTGAAGCCGGATCCGGCTTCAGCCATGGCCATAGCAGAATCTTTGGGATTGGATAATAATGATATTTTATTTGTAGGCGACAGCAATGTTGATATGATGACAGCAAGGAACGCAGGAATGACAGCCTGTGGTGTCAGCTGGGGTTTTCGCTCCAGAGAAGAACTCATGGCAGCAGGTGCAGATTATATTGTTGAAAAAGCAGAAGAGATTTTGGATTTGCTTGTCAAATGATATTCTTACAAAAAGACTTATATTTTTCTAAAAATGAAAGGGACTCATTATGAAGAATTTTACCTACTACACACCGACTAAAATCGTTTTTGGCAAAGACACTGAAAAGGAAGTCGGACAGTTGGTCAAAGAAGCCGGAGCGACAAAAGTGCTGCTTCATTATGGAGGTGAAAGTGCCCAGCGTTCAGGCCTACTCGACCGTGTCAGAGAATCATTGAAGGAAGCCGGCATTGAATTCGTTGAGCTTGGCGGTGTGGTTCCCAATCCCCGCATGAGCCTGGCCTATGAAGGTATTGAACTGTGCCGGAAAGAAGGCGTCGACTTTATTCTCCCCGTTGGTGGAGGCTCAGTTATCGACTCAGCTAAATGTATTGCATACGGAACAGTATATGACGGTGATGTCTGGGATTTTTATGACTACCGGGCGGAAGCGACGGACGCCCTGCCTGTAGGTACTGTTCTAACCCTGGCGGCAACCGGCAGTGAAATGAGCAAGTCCTCTGTAATGACACTTGAAGAAGGTTGGCTGAAACGCGGTTACGGTAATGACTTGGGTCGTCCTGTTTTTTCCATATTGAATCCCGAACTGACTTACAGCCTGCCGGATTATCAGACTGCCTGTGGCATAGTTGACATTATGATGCATACCATGGAGCGCTACTTTAACCTCACCGGCGACAGCCGGCTTACCGACGTACTTTCAGAAGCACTGCTCCGTACTATGCTGGAGTATGGTCCCGTGGCCATGGAAAACCCCGAAGATTACAACGCCAGAGCCCAGATTATGTGGGCCGGCTGTGTTTCTCACAACGGACTACTGAGTGCAGGTATCGATGAAGAAGACTGGTCGACCCACAAGCTTGAGCATGAGCTTGGCGGCATGTTTGATGTAGCTCACGGAGCCGGACTGGCTGCAGTCTGGGGAAGCTGGGCACGTTATGTTTATAAGGAAGATGTCAACCGCTTTGCACAATTTGCCGTCAATGTGATGGGAGTCACCAATGATTTCCGGGATCAGGAAACGACAGCCCTGGCAGGCATCAGAAAGCTGGAAGAATTTTTCATAAGCCTTGGTATGCCGACCAGCATTAGTGATTTGGGTTATGACCTGACTGAAGAACAGATTGAAGAATTATCCTATAAATGCTGCTTAATGGGTCGTTGCACTATCGGCGCTTTCAAACGGCTGGACCAGGATGACATGGCGGAAATCTTCAGAATGGCGAAATAAGCAGGATAAAGGAGAAAGTATTATGCAAGTAGTATTTCACATTGATGAGTTAAACAAATGGCCTCTACTCCTCTCAAACGTCAAGAACTTTTTGGCAGTGGAAGCGGAAGCAAAGGTTGAAGTTGTCGCCTACGCAGAGGCTGTTACCTACTATGTAGGAGACGAGGAACTACCGGAAGAAATGATTGGCAAAGTAGACTTTGTTGCCTGCGGCAACGCCTTGAGAGCCTGGGAGATAGAGACTGAACTGCTGCCGGAACATGTACGGGTTGTTCCCTCAGGTGTAGTTGAAATCATACATAAACAAGCAGAAGGATACTATTACATCCGTCCTTAATACCGCAGGTTTCGGCAGGCTTCGGTGCCAGACACCTAAGCTATTAACTTATTCTTGTCAAATTATTCTTGCAAAAGAGTAATTTGACAGGCCTGTTTTTGTGTACTCCTTAAATTGTAAAACAATGAAGTTTATGGCACAATGTAGTTAATCTTAACTACGAGGAGTGATTGTCATGAGCTCACCTATCTCTTTGCGTCTGGACGACAAGGTTAATGAAGCGCTTGAAAAATACATAAGAGCCAAGGGAATTTCAAAGGCGGAATTTATTCGTACTGCGATAATGGATAAATTGGAAGACGACTACGATATTATGGTGGCTGATCAGGCCTACGAAGAATGGCTTGAAAATGGTAAAAAAACAATTAGTTTCGAAGAGATGATGAATCTCTATGGCTAGATATCGAGTTGAGTTCACCGAAAGTTTTGAAAAAGATTTTATTAAGTTGGACAGTGCTGTTCAAAAACAAATCTTGAAATGGATTGAAAAACATCTCCTGAATGTAGATTTTCCATCAACACCCGGGAAAACTTTAAAAGGAGAATTAAAAGATTATATTCGTTTTCGAGTGGGAGATTATCGGATTATTTCCATCGTAGAAGATGATATCTTTGTTATTACTAACATCCATGTTGGGCATAGATAGGATGTTTACAGGCAGTTCCATAATATACTCGGTGCTAGTGTAATCTCTTTCTCACTTCTGCAAGTAATCTTTCCTTATCTTGTGGCAGCATTCCTTTAATCTTGAGAATATTAGTCGGATGAGTGGTATCAAAAACTGTGGGAGTGGTCGGATCCAGATTTTCCAGGAGCGTCTTCACTTCAATCAGTCTTTCCCTGTTGGGCGCAGCTATGAAGTCTCCGCTTTCAACCATTTCCTTCAGCTTGGTTCCGGGGAAAACCGTCAGGTTCATGGTGATGACCCTTCTGGTCCTGAACTGCATGATCATTTCCGCAGTAGCCACTGCGTTCTCTACCGATCTTCCCTGTCCACCTATACCATATATAACGATGGTATTGAAAGACAAATCAGCTTCATTCAGCTTCTTCGCCTGACTTATGGCATCAGAGACTGTATGTCCTTTGTTCATCAGTTTGAGAACTTCGTCACTGCCCGTTTCAAAACCAATGTAGAGATCCCACAGTCCTTTTTTATGAAGGATAGAAAGCTCCTCTGCTGAATACTGAGAAATACTCCTGATCGAAGCGTAGGAAGCGACACAGCCGCAATATGGCAGATATAGGTGGATCAGATCGAGCAAAAGATTCATCTTTTCAAAACCGATTTGCAAGGGATCCGCTCCGGTCAAAAACACTCTTTCAGTGTAGGTATCGCCATGCTTTAACTCTGACTCAATGTCAGACAGATTTACCGGACTGAATTTTTCACCGGCGTACATGGAGCAAAAGGCACAGGCATTATATGAACAGGAAACTGTTACCGGCAAGAGAAAGGTATGCACCTCATCCTGGGGATAATGTATTGTTTGACTTCCGCTCATGACATTCACTTAGCGACAGGCTTTTACCTGCCATTCTTCTGAATAGGAACTATTCTGCCTGCTTCCGGGATTCCCTATGCTTGGCCCGATAGTGTAAGACTACCGGCAACAATAAAAGCATGACTACTATAATAATTGAGGCAATCAAAGATACTCCCCACAGCAAGGCAATGCGGTATGCGATGAGAGCCGCCAACCAGGCCGCCAATAACTGGAAAACAATCATAATTCCGGTGTCCCGCCAATTGCCGAACTCATTTCTTGCAGCTGTTACAGCCGCTGCGCAGGGAGTATAAACCAAAACATATACTAAAAATGCAATAGCGGATGGTGTTGTAAACATGGATGCCAGAGTCGGTCCCAGTGTTTCTACAGTCGCTCCGCTCATCACAGCCAGGGTTGAGATAACAGCTTCTTTAGCTGTAAAGCCGGAGATAAGAGCAGCCGGAATCCGCCAGTCACTAAGACCCAGAGGTTTGAAAACAGGAGCTATGCCTGCTCCCAACCAGGCGAGCAGACTGTCGTCTGAGGAGGAAACAAAATCCAGATGCCGGTCGAAACTGCTGAGGAACCAGATGATGACCGTAACAGCCAGAATCACCGTAAATGCTCTGCGGAGGAAATCACTGATCTTATCCCAAAGATTTCTGCCGACTGAGATGAAGGAAGGAAAACGGTAGGGCGGCAGCTCCATGATAAAGGGGGAAGCCCCACTGGTTTCAGGACGCTGGCGCAGGCTAAGTCCCAGTAACACAGCCAGATAAATCCCCAACAAATATAGGAGCACCATGGCCAGCCCTGCATGATTCGGGAAGAATACGGAAGCTATCGCACCGTAGATAGGAACCTTGGCTGAGCAAGACATAAAGGGAATCATAAAAATAGTTAGACGGCGATCCCGCTTGCTGGGAAGAGTACGTGTAGCCATAATGGCCGGTACTGAACAACCGAAGCCCATAATCAAGGGAACAATTGCCGCCCCGGAAATGCCCAGACGGCGCATCCAGCTGTCCATGACAAAAGCAACCCGGGCCATATAACCACTGTCCTCGAGGATACTGAGCATCAGATACAAGAGTGCTATCAATGGCAGGAAAGAGAGCACTGAGCCAACACCTGCAAGGATGCCGTCCACAATAAGAGAGTGAAGGACAGTATTCAATCCGCTTGTAGCCAAAGCGCTGTCAATTTGAGAAGTTAGCCAACCCATGCCGTCTGTCAGCTGATCGGAGAGCCAGGTACCGGGCAAACCGAAAGCCACCCAAAAAACCAGGGCCATTAAAAGTATGAAAATCGGAATAGCTGCGAAACGGTGGGTCAGAACACCATCAAGCCTCTGGGTTAACAGGTCCTCACCGGTTCCTTTGTGTATGCTGGCAGACACCGCTTCATCAATAAAGCAATACCGCATATTGGCCAGTGCTGCCAAATTGTCAGTTTGTAGTTCTTCTTCCATCAGGGCAATAATCCGCTCAATGGCCTCAAGTTCATTATCCTTCAAATTCAGGCGTTTCTGAATTAAAGGGTCTCTTTCGGCGAGTTTAGTGGCGGCATAGCGTGAAGACAGGCCTGCATTATCAGCGCCTTCCTCAGTCAGTGACATTATTGCGTGGATCGCTCTGTGGGCCGGACCTGAACAAAGGTCAAGCTTGGCCGGTTTTTGTCCCGTTTTTGCTACGCGAACAGTTTCATCTATCAGCTCGCGAATTCCTTCGTTCCTGGAGGCAGCTATGGGCACCAGCGGTACACCAAGATATTCGCAAAGTTCTTCAATATGAACATGGCTGCCATGCTGGCGCATTTCATCCATCATGTTGAGCGCGATCACCATGGGAATATTCATTTCAATTAATTGAATACTGAGATAAAGAGACCGCTCTATTTGAGTGGTGTCTATGACATTCAAGATCACGTCCGGCTTTTCATCAATCAAAAAGTCACGTGTGACTACCTCTTCGGATGAATAAGGAGAGAGCGAATATATACCGGGTAAGTCTACGACAGTAAAGTCAGAATGGCCTCGCAGGGTTGCTTCCTTTTTACTGACGGTTACTCCCGGGAAGTTGCCAACCTTCTGATTACTGCCGGTCATTTGATTAAAAACAGTAGTTTTACCACTGTTCTGGTTACCAATCAAAGCAACTATCAAAGCTTACCTCTTCTTCTCGCACGTCTGCCACGTCTGGGCTTATGGCAATCTCTCTGCTGTAAACTGTGACTGCAACCTTTACAATCACCACAGAAATTGCTCGTCATTTGCAGTAAATCAACTTCGATAAAGCTTGCATCTTCTTTGCGCAGACTAAGAACATATGAACGTATCCTTATACAAAGCGGATCTCCACTGGGTGCCGGGGTTCCCATTATAAGTTGTGTCCCCGGAGTCAGCCCCATATCAAGCAGGCGACGGCGCAAAGCACCCTCACCTTTTACTTCAACAATTTCTGCTTGTTGTCCGGGTAATAATTCTGCCAGTGTCATAGTTCACTCCTGTTGCGAGTTAGTAGTAGGTAACTCCAGAGGTAATTATAACACCTGCTAACTTAAGGTCAATACTTTCCTCTGCCGGCCGTAAACACCTTGGATTACCGGAACACTTGTATCATTTTTTAATCAAATCAGAAGCTTTTTTTGCCTATCATAATTAAAGCATGAGGGTTATTGACATATGTCAGAATCAGTGTATACTTGAGTTAATGACATATGTCGATAACTTAATGAAAGGAGAATAATTATGCCAAGAAGAGATGGAACGGGACCAATGGGTGCCGGAGCAATGACAGGCAGAGGATTAGGTCCTTGTAACGATGAGAATCGCGGAACCCCCTACTACCCTCGCGGAAGAGGCAGAGCTGCTTTTGGACGCGGAATGGGTTGCGGAATGGGACGTGGCGCAGGCTACGGCCGTGGTTTTGGATACGGGAGAGCTTATGGCAGAGGATTCTATATGGATCTGGAGCCCACACAATCCCGCAAGGAAATCTTGCAAGAACGAAGAGATTATCTGCAACGCAAGCTTGAAATCATTGATGATGAATTAGAAAATGTAGAAGAATAAACGAGATTTCGCGGAGGACGCTCTGCGAATCTTTCTCGCTTAAGGAGAAAATATGCCACGACCAATGAAAAGAAGAAGAGTATGCAGCCTGCCGGACAATGTAAGTTTTGGCCCACTTGGCATGTTTGATGATCAGGAAGAGATCAGAATGACTGTCGACGAATACGAAACTATCAGACTGATTGATCTTGAAGGCTTCACACAGGAAGCAGCTTCTGAACAAATGAATGTAGGGCGCACCACAGTGCAGGCTATTTATGCTGATGCCAGAAGAAAATTGGCAGATTCTTTGGTAAATGGCAAATTGCTGACAATCGATGGCGGTAAATATCAACTCTGCGACTATTCAGAAGATTTCTGTGGCCCGGCATGCCGCAGACATGGCGGGCAGGGACACGGACGTGGACAGGGACACGGAC
>JAAYEX010000232.1 GCA_012728535.1 Clostridiaceae bacterium
ATAATCGGCAGTGAAAACAATCTTATTGCCATTATCATCAGTGTAAGAAACTATTGACCGGTTCTTGGATTTTTCCACATTAAAATCTTGAATTCCAAAAAAACGACCTGTCTGCTCGACGGCTGCTGCATCCTCCCAGAGGATGAAGGCTGCCCACATGATGGCGTCAACTTCATAAATGTTGATCAGACCCGGATCCCAGGAGAAGCCCAAATCAGGATCTTCATAGATCTTCTGCGTGATATTGCGGATCAGGTTGTTTTTGGCCTCGGTGAAATCAGAAAAGAGGCCTTCAGGGGAGTGTTTCTTTCCCTGGTCTACGGTTTCGCCTGCTGTTTTTGTGGGCTCCGGTTCATCTCCAGCGGTTTGGCTTTCGACAACAGCGGCGGTCTCATCTTTTTGTCCCTGGACGACTTCGTCCACCGGTTTTCCTGTCATTCCTGCCTTGCTACATCCGACAGTAAATAAAATGACGGCGAGCACCATGGCTGTAACTGCAATTATCTTTTTCATAGGCTTTACCTGCCTTTCAAAGTTTTACCTCATTTTTTATCTCCGGATATAAGGCTTGGCTCATTATACTGAGGATTGTGACTAATAAGAGCATTTAACGCCAGTGTTACGGTTAGGCTAAGGGGGCGGGGAGAGCATGGCGGAGATCTGGAAATGGGACTACGAGGAATGAATGTATCAGGCGGTAGCTGTGGAGTTTCATTGCTACCGCTTTTTTACCTTTTTCTAGATTTCTTCGAGTCTAGTGGACCAAGCCGCTATCTCTTTTCCTTCAACGAACTTAAACTTTTAACCAAATAAAAGTTCATATATTACGCATAATTTGTGCATACTGTCCGCGAATGCTATAGTGAAATGGCATTAATCCACTTTAGTATGTAAGGAGGTAAATTCATGAACAAAAAATGGATAAAGCGCGCAACAGGTTTGCTGCTCGCTTTGACAATGGTATTTACGTTAATGCCGTTAACAGTAACCGCCCAGACTGAAAAGGAACTGGTCATTTTACACACAAATGACGTTCACGGAAGCGCAGCGGCGGATGACACCCACATTGGCTACGCCAATTACAAGAATGTTATTAAGGCCGTAAGAGACGAGAACGATCATGTCTTGGTGGTCGATGCCGGTGATGCATCACAAGGCACCAACTTCGCCTCGCTAAATAAGGGTGCAGACGTTATCACGGTGCTGAACATGCTGCCGCTTGACGCTTTTACACCCGGCAACCACGAGTTTGACTACAGTCAGGAATCTGCTATGGCGAACTATGCCGCCTCAACCTTTCCCTGGTATGCTTCAAACGTTACCTACGAGAGCACCGGTGTGTTGGTCTTTAAAGCCGGTGAAGTTCTCGATGTAGATGGACTCAAGGTCGGTATTTTCGGCCTAGCTACTCCGGAAACAAAATTTAAGGCGGACCCGAGAAACACTCAGGGTCTGAATTTTGCTAAAACGGTTGCTGACAACGTCGCTATCGCAAATGCTGAAGTCGCCAAGCTAAAAGCGGGCGGTGCAGAAATCATTGTTTTGCTCTCTCACTTAGGAACAGATGCTGAGTCTGAGGTCAAGTCAACAGACATTGCGGCAGCTGTCGAAGGTATCGACATCATCATTGACGGACATTCACACAGCCCGCATTCAGAATCGGGGCCGTCCGGCAAGAGTTTTATTGCATCAGGAGCGGACGGACTTCTGAATATCGGAATAGCCACCGTAACAACAGATGGAAAGGTCACATCCAATGTCATCACTAAAGCCCAAGCTGTAGAGTACGGAGAAGATGAACAGATCGCCACACTTATAGATGAGCTTTTAGCAGGACAGGAAGAAGTTCTCGGAATTGTGGTCGGTAAAACAGCCGTTGAACTTGATGGTGCCAGAGGAAGCAACCGTACCGGCGAGACCAATCTCGGCAACTTAATCACTGATGCCATGCGCCTTGCCTCAGGAGCTGATGTAGTCATCACAAACGGTGGTGGTATCCGCGCTTCAATTGAGGTCGGAGAAATCACTGTCGGGGATGTCTTCACGGTTTTACCCTTCGGCAACGCCATGACAGTTATTGAGGTTACGGGTCAGGATATTATTGATGCCCTAAACCACGGAACCAAGGCTTACCCCGGAGAAGCAGGCGGATTTCCACACGTTTCCGGCATGACCTATGAAATAGCAGTCGGTTACGGATCGATACCGAATATGGTTACCAACGTCAAGGTTGACGGTGAGCCATTGGTGAAAACGAAAAAATACAAACTCGCTTCCAATGACTTTATGGCTGTCGGCGGTGACGGTTATACCATGTTCGAAGGCAAAGAGCAGCTGGCTCTCTATGGTTCGCTTGCTTTAATTGTGGAAGAGTATATCGCAGAGCTTACAGCTAAGGCCGGAGAAGATGGCTTCACTTATGAGATTGAAGACCGCATTACACTATATGACACAGCCTTTAAAGATGCTCCTCTGGGACATTGGGCTCATGAGTATATAGAAACGCTCTACGAGGAAGAAATCGTCAAAGGTTATGGCACGAGTGGTGAGTTCCGTCCCGAGAATAAAGTCACAAGGGGACATGCAGCCAAGATGATCGCACTTGCTGCCGGTCTTGACTATGAAGGACTGGTCGCAGACTTCAACGATGTAGCGGAAGACTATGAAATGTCGCCATACATCGCCGCTTTGGTCAAAAAGAAAGCTATTAAAGGCTACGATGATGGCAACTACAGACCTTTTGAAAACATCAAGAGGAGCCACCTGGCAAAAATTGTAGTTATAGCTTTTGACCTTGAAATGGGCGATGGAAGTGTCGACCTGACCGACATCGCAACTAATTCTGAGAAAGAGTATATCGAGATTCTGGCCAGCAACGGACTTGTAAAAGGCTACGGAGAGACAAAAGAGTTCAGACCCGATAGAACTATCTCCAGAGCTGAACTGGCCAAGATCCTCGCACTCGCCATGGACCTGCAGGCGGTGCCAGGCACCTAGGTTATTCAGTTATTGCAGGCGGTGCCAGGCACCTAGGTTATTCAGTTATTGCCACGGCAGTGCAGAATAAAGAATAAAACAAAGCCTCCGGAGCTTTTCGGAGGCTTTGTTTCTGCCTTTGGTGTCAGGGCCAGTAAGCAAACTCGTGCTTTGTTTTTTTAAAAATTATCTTTGCAAATAGTCAGGTATGCCGTCGCCGTCGGCATCCAAGTCATAATCGATGATCTCACCGCTAAAGCCGGAACCGTAGATCTCGCGGGCGGTGATGCGTTTGCGGTCGCGCTCAGCCTCGACAATTTTCCCGAGAAACTGCCTGACTTTTTCGGAGCCCTTGATATTCTTGAACACGGCTACCCTGGCTGTCTGATCCATGGTGTGGATTTCGAGAGTGCCGACTCCGAAGATTTTCTGCCAGAGATTGCGCTTCAGCTTCATGTCCAGAACGCGGTAGAGCAATACTTCTTCCGTATGTGTGGAGAAGAAGCCGGTGCGGATGATGAAGCGCGTCTGTGAGATCTCGTAGCGGGTGAAAGAAATAGGCAAACCGAGGTGACGTTTGCGGTCTTTCCACAAGATCTGCTCTTGTTCTATATCAAGTTTATATTTTCTTCGAGCCATAAGAATCCACCATCCTCAGCTTTTTGTTCATTATATCCGATTTTTCGCGAGCGCGGTGTACCGGTGCATAGAATCGTGCCGCTACCGATTGATGCAGGCGCAGGACTTGGGTTTGAATAACTTAACAACTTAGGTGCCTGGCACCGCCAGCGGGGCACCGCCAGCGCCGCCGGCGCCGCCGGCGCCGAC